>JAFGXQ010000244.1 GCA_016936575.1 Deltaproteobacteria bacterium | reverse complement strand
GTCTGACAATTCTGCCCCACATATGCTTTCCAAACGCCATCGCAGACGTATCTGTACTTGTGCACTTTTTCTGCCTACGTTATGAGTAGTCCATTGTTGGAGCGCATGTCCGTTTCGACGTAAATACAACAACCAAGCGAGATCAAAATGAAACAGGCCACCACACAAATTCGCGTGAATACCGGCGGTCCCGGGTTAACAGAGATTACCTCTCAAGTTCAGCAGTGGGTGAATGACCAACATTTCACGGAAGGACTGCTCACTGTATTTATCACCCACACGTCGGCATCGCTGACCATTCAGGAAAACGCCGACCCCGATGTTCGCGTTGATATGAAAAATTTTTTCGCGAAATTGGTACCGCACAGTACCTCGGCGTACATTCACTCCGCGGAGGGTCCCGACGACATGCCGGCCCACATCAAAACCGCGCTGACCAATGTGCAGCTTTCCATACCGCTGATCAATCGGCGGCTCGCCCTCGGCACCTGGCAGGGCATTTATGTATTTGAACACCGCGACCGACCGCATACCCGAAAAATCGCATTGCACCTGATTGGAGAATAGGAGCAGGAGAGAGCATGACCACACCATATCAGAAAGAAAAAGAAATCGCTGTCGCCGCCATCGCGCAGGCCGCAGTGATTTGTAAGAATGTCCAAACTCAAATCGACCTGGGCGTGCTCGAAAAAAATGACAAGAGCCCGGTGACCGTCGCCGATTTCGGTAGTCAGGCGCTGGTGTGCAAAATGTTGAACGAAACGTTCGCCGCTGACCCGGTGATTGGAGAAGAAGACTCCAAGTCCCTGCGACAACCTGAAAATGAAGGGCTGCTCACTCGGCTGATGAATGAAGTGCAGCAGGTGCTCCCCGAAGCCTCCCCGGAACAGGTTCTCGGCTGGATTGATAAAGGCGGGCAAGACAGCTACACGGAACGATTCTGGACCCTGGACCCCATCGACGGCACCAAAGGCTTTCTGCGCAAAGACCAATACGCCATTTCCCTGGCCCTGATTGTCAACGGCGAAATCGTGGTGGGTGCGCTGTGCTGCCCCAATATGAACGCACAGGACGGCACCGAAGGCGTCATTTTCGCCGCCGAAAAAGGCCAGGGCGCCGTTGAAATTCCGCTGGGTAAAAACACCGCCACGCCCATTTCAGTCAGCCGTGAAAACGTGCAGGCAAACATTCGCACCTGCGAATCGGTTGAAAAAGCGCATTCGTCTCACAGCGACTCCGCACGCATCGCGCAATTGCTGGGTATCACCGCCGACCCAGTGCGCATCGATTCACAGGCCAAGTATGCCACCGTCGCCCGCGGCGATGCCGAGGCCTATCTCAGACTGCCGCGAGACGGCAAGTACCGCGAGAAAATCTGGGACCACGCAGGCGGCGTACTGGTGGTGGAAGAAGCCGGCGGCAAAGTCACCGACATCAAAGGGCGTCCCCTCGAATTCACCCACGGCCGCACGCTACAGAACAACCTGGGTGTGATTGTTACCAGCGGCACCTTCCATGACGCCGTCATCAAGGCGATTGATGAACTGAATATCGGCAAATTCTGATTCATGACACTGATTGTATTCGATTTAGATTTTACATTGTGGGATGCGGGGGGAACCTGGTGCGACCATACGCGACCGCCGTTTGGCAAACACGACGGCAAAATCTATGACGCGGACAATCGACATATCCGGCTGTATCCCGACGTATTGCCGCTGCTGGAAGAATTGCATCGCAGCGATTACGACATGGCCGTCGCGTCAAAAACCGGCGAGCCCGATTGGGCGCGAACGCTTTTGGAGTTGTTTCAGATTAGACATTATTTCAGATACGAGGAAATCTATCCGGCCAACAAAGTGCGCCACTTTCGACGGCTAGCCGCCGCTTCCGGAGTTGAGTTTGAACACATGCTCTTTTTCGACGACGAATATCCCAACATCCGCGACGTCGGCGCCCTGGGCGTTCACGCCGTTCACATCCGAAACGGCATCACCCGTCACATCGTTATGACTGCGCTCGATAATTTTGCGATATAGCGAATAATTTGGTCACTGTCACACCCCTTTTGTCACCTAAAATGTTACTGCGCGGTTCTCCATTTTCCGATACAATGAATTGATTATCTGTCAAAATCGAGAAACCTGATGTTTCAAATGGTTGATACATCCCGATACAGAAATGGATAAAACCATGAATACCAAAGATTCCGCCGGTCTCATTGAATCAACAGTTCGACATATCGGAATTGTTGGGTTGCTGCTCTCGATGCTCGGCTGTGCGAATAACGAAACCGCCGACGCACAGCGGACTTCACCGGCGGCAAACATCTCATGGGTTGTGTTGGAGCCCGGTCCATTCACCATGGGCTCTCCGGTTGACGAATGGGGACGCGCCGACAATGAAATTCTTCACACCGTTGAACAAGTGCATCGGTTCGAAATCGCCCAAACAGAAATCACCTTCAAACAGTGGCGGATGTTGGATATTGCAGCGCAACTTGACGTACCCACCGTTCCCATTTCGTTGCTTGAGGCCGACAGTGAAAGCGACGAACTGGACAATGGTGCAACAGACAATATGCCTGTCAGTATTACAAGTATCGAGGCGGTCACTCGATGGTTGGACGCGTTATCCGTTGAAAGCGGTTTCGCTCCCTGTTATGCCGAGCAAGAAGACTGGCCGACGCCGATTCACTGCCCCGGGTATCGTCTGCCCACAGAATCAGAATGGGAACGGGCGGCACGGGGTGGCGATAGTCGTGCCACCTACAACGGCGATTTCAGCGGTGACAACTATACCGGCGATATGCCCCAGGCACTGGAATCCATTGCCTGGTGCGGAAGCCGTACCGCACCGTATGATGCCAACGTGCCGCAGACAGTCGGTAAACTCGAACCGAACAGTTTCGGACTGTATGACATGATCGGAAACGTGGCGGAATGGACCAGATGGGAAGGTATCTATCCCAGCGAACCAACGCAATCGGGAACCGGGCTGCTTGTCGGAGAATTCTTCACCGCGCGGGGAGGTAGTGCCGGCTCATTCGGCATGCAGTTTTACGGATGCCGCGCTGCGTCTAGAGGAGTACCTCATGCGAGCAATGCAACGCTTACAAACGATACCGGATTTCGTCCGGTACGCACATTGCCCGAAAGCACGTTGCCTACAGTACCTTCAAATACGCCTTGCGCTCTCAGCTCACCTTCTGAAAACTGCGACGGTGTGGCAATGCCCGACTACTCAGTGTTGCGCGCTGCGACTCCCGGCGCAACGTACGTTGATATTCAAAAAATCGATGATGAAAACAACCTCGCCGTACTTGGACAAAGCGACACTGCCGGACCGTTTGTGGAGTGGTTTCCGTTTTCAGGCATTACCGACCTCTCGGTTTCACCAATCACGCTGGAAGCCCTCTCTCCTCAACTCAGCGCAACCCATCTGAGAGCGGCGATTGAAGGAAACGCCGCGATGATCGCCGTCCTTTGCGAAGCAGCGCAGTGTGGCGTGTATTCGGTACCCGCGTCTTTTTCTGACTCCCTATACATCACTGCTGTGGAAGGCGGAGACATACCGTCCTGGGTTGGTGATGTACAAGATGTCGCGTACCGGTCCTCTCCTTTTGAAGTCTGGGTTTCGGGCCGGGGTATTGCGCGATTTACCGGCACAGAGTGGACTCAGATCGCCGACGATACCACCCCGCTGATGAAAGCGATGGACGCAAAAGTCAACTCAAACGGAGAAACCATTGTCGCCGCTGCTGGAGAAAATGGATACATCGGAATACAAGACGAATCCGGATGGCGCGCAATACAAACGGACTCGCAGGTCACATTCAATGATGTATCGGTTCAACTCAGCACAACGGGTATATCCATCTATGCCGTCGGCGCATCCGGAACCTTTATTCACGGACCCATCGATGCCCTTCAGTCCTGCACTTTGAGTACAGAAAACCTGTCTGACCTGAGTTATCCCGTCACCGAAAGCGGATTCGCGATATACTCCGAAAGCGGAGCGCTTTACATACAGCCGCCCGTCGTCTACGGTTTGCCGAGTTGCCTGGGTGAGCCTCTGCCCCCCGGTGCCATCGCCACAACCGGTTACAGTTGCGGAGGAATGGACCGCAACATGTGGTACCTGACGCCGAACGGAATTATCGGCGACACTTCACTTGGAAACGGCGTTCACTGCACTACAGAATAATCTGAATTTCACTTTGCGGTGAAAATTTTTACCTGCGGCCCTCCAAGGCACGCTGAAATAGATACAGCGCGGTATCCAGTGTGCTGTCCACCCGCACGCCGCCGGCCTCCACCACGCAGTCAACAATGTTCATGGCATCGTTCGCGCGCACCTCAAATCCGTTTTCCGCCGCCAGACGGGTGAGACCCGCCTGTTCTTTTTGCGACGGATGAACCGTGATGACTCCCGGCGCAAGAGTGGAAACCAGCGCCAGCGCTTCTTGATAACGACGCTGAAGCACCTCGGGATGTGTTTCCACCGCGTCGCCCACCAACCGCTTCGCCATTTCAATGCTGAGGTGAATCACTCCCTGTGACGCATCGGCGATGAATTCGGCTTTTTCGCGCTGGGCATCAATCAATGAAAACAGCCGCTCATCGGCATGTGCCAACCGAAGCGGCGGCATTGAAAGCTGTTGCTGTTTAATCAGCCGACCCATGTTCTTCCTTCGGTGTCGCATCGAAAAGAGCTTTTATCCGTGCCCGTAACCGGCTGGGAATTCCCGGCGGCGACAAGACCGCTGCCAATGAAATTAAATCCCAAAAACGCAAATCCCATTCGTCGGTCGCATCGGCAACATCCAGCCACTCGGCCAGTCTTTGTGCCGTCTCCCGGTTGCGGCAGAACGCTATCGCCAGGGCGGTTCTTCCACCCGCCGCACCGCAAGGCGCTGGTGAAGCGGTATCGGGCGGCCAGCAATGCGCGATTTCATTTCCGATGCTCTCCAGCCACCCGCTATCGGTCGCCGCCGCCTGTATTAACCAATCGGGGATACCGGTTGTGGCGTTGTGGTGCAAGCAATGCCTGGCGGCATCCGCCATATCTACGGTATCCTGCGCGGTCTGCAATTTTGCCAGCAGTTGCGCCACCGGATGCCTTAGCGCGGGGCCCAAACTTTGCCATGTTGAAATACCATGGGCACGCGCGGTCGCTGCGATTCCCAGAATCGTCGGCCCTTTCGACAAAAATTTTTCAGCGTTTTCCCCCAACGCGAGCCTCCCGGAGATGTCTATTTTTCAATCATCGAAACGCCGGTCATTTCGGCCGGTTTGTCGAGACCGATAAGCGCCAGCACGGTGGGCGCCACATCCTGGAGGGACCCACCCGTACGCAGGGTTACATTTTTATGTTGATTGTCCACAAGAACCAGCGGAACGGGGTTGGTGGTGTGCGCGGTATGGGGTTCTCCGGTAACCGGGTCTTTCATTTGCTCACTGTTGCCGTGATCTGCGGTAATCAGCATTGCACCGTCTTTTTTCAAAATGGCCTCACACAGCCGGCCCACCTGCTTGTCAACCACACCGGCCGCTTGTACTGCCGCTTCCATGAATCCGGTGTGCCCCACCATATCGGGGTTGGCGAAATTCACCAGAATAAAATCGTCGTCGCCGTTTTCGATTCGCGCCACCACTTCATCCCCCACCTGTTCGGCACTCATCTGCGGTTTCAAGTCGTAGGTGGCCACCTCTTTGGGAGAAGGCACAAGCTTGCGCGCCTCATGGGCAAACGGCTCTTCCTCACCGCCGTTGAAGAAGAACGTCACGTGCGCGTATTTCTCGGTTTCCGCACAGCGGAACTGGGTCAACCCGTTGTCTTCGAGCACTTTGCCTAGAATGTTGTCCATGCTTAAGGGAGGAAACGCCATGGGCAGCCCAAAATCGGCCTGGTACTCGGTCATGCACACGTAGTGAGACAGCTTGGCCACCTTTTTACGTTCAAACCCATCAAACGATTCGAACGCCAACGCCCTGGTGATCTCCCGGGCGCGATCCGCGCGAAAATTAAAAAACAGTACGCCGTCGCCGTCGTCAATGGTACCCACCTTTGTACCGTCCGCATTCAAAATGACACGCGGTTCGATGAATTCATCGGTTTGCTTGTCGGCATACGCCGCGGCAATGGCCTCATCGGCGGAACCATGTGTCACACCTTCACCCAACACCATGGCATTGTACCCGCGTGCCACGCGATCCCATCGGTTGTCGCGATCCATGGCCCAGAACCGACCGATGACCGTAGCCACCTTGGCTTTGCCCGCAATCTCGGCTTCAATATCTTTCATGTATCCGCGCATCGAAGAAGGCGGCGTATCACGGCCGTCGCCCAACGCATGCAGACATACGGATAAACCGGCATCGCTGAACATATCAATCGCCGCATACAGATGAGGCAGCGCACTGTGCACCCCACCGGGGGAACACAGGCCAATCACGTGCATCTTCCCACCGGCGGCTTTCACCTCGGCAATCGCATT
>JAFGXQ010000243.1 GCA_016936575.1 Deltaproteobacteria bacterium | reverse complement strand
TGTTCTGCCTGCCACATCGCAATTGTCCCAGTCTATCCATTGGCCTCCCGAGCAGATCACCACCATGTTTCCGTCGCAGGATTTTTTGCCGTCCACGCAAACCGAATCCGCATCACCGTCCGCGTCGCTGTCACTGTCGCCGTCCGAATCCCCATCGGCATCACCGTCGACACCGGTCGTTCCCTCATCCACTTCTCCGCAAGAGAGTACCAGCATCAACAGACCTCCGAAAATTATCCAATAATATTTCATTTCTCATTCTCCTTGTCGTACCTGGGCGCAATGCCCCGGTTGTCAGGGTGTATATTCATCACAGTGTTTGCTCTGCGCGTCCGCCGCGCAGGCCAGGTCGCAGGCATCGCAGTAGATGCATTGCATAAACGCCCAGTATAACTCTTCGCCGTTCGGGTAGGTTGCAAAGCAGATTGCCTGCAGGTTCTGCCAATTGTCATCTGACCAGCTATCGTTAATACAGACTTCAAGTTCTGCGCATTCCGCATTATCGTGGCAGGCATTTTGGGCATCAGTGCAGGGGCCGCCCCATCCGGCCCAACTGAAGCAGGCGGTTTCACCGAGTGTCGCCTGTTCCGCGTAACACGGATTGGTTGGGGTATTGACGCCGTCACCCGTACACATCGGAAAGTCGCCTGGATGGAGAGTACCGCAGGAATATGAACACGCCGTGCACACCATGCATGCGCCGATGTTATTGAATAACGCCACCGAATCCGCGGAAGTGTGGTATTCCTGTACACACTCAGATAGGCAGGCGGACGACGAAGTGGATTTCGATAGGCACTCCGCTTCGTTTTCGCAGCAGTTGTCGAGCGCGCAGTTAAGATATTCTTCACATCCGTTGTCAATGAGGCAGAGGTCAATGGGTTCAAAACATACGCTGTACGCCGCGCACGGCAGACATTCGCTATAGCAGTCCATGCCTTCCCCATCGCATTCCATGTCTACATCTATATCCGCGTCAGCATCTGTATCGGCGTCTCCATCAACATCGCCGTCGCTCGTGGAAGGCGACGAACAACGATACTCTCCCTCATCGTATTCGATACAGGTGCGGTCATTGTAGCTGCAGTTGTCCCAGGCCTGCAATCGGCCGTCGTAGCACATGTATACAACATTGTCGGCGCAACGGGATTCTCCCTCCGCGCAGTCGCCGTCCAGGACAAGCCTCGACGTATCGTTTGGAGTGTCGGCAGGGTCGGTGGTGTCATCGGTATACAGCTGTTCAACCGAGCGGCAGGAAGTTGCGGCGACCATACTTAAAATCAAGATAAAAGTTATATTTTGTTTAATGTTCAACATATAAATTTTTTCTGAAGCTAAATCGGCGTTCATCCCAGAACGCATGTTTCTCGCACAAGTGTCCGCATTTTTTCGATGTTTTTTTTATCATAACACGACTTTAACGGGTGTTGTGAAAAATGTTTTTTTGGCGGTATTCATGTCAGTGAACTGACGGGATGCTGCTGCTCAAAATAAATAATTTAATGAATTCAATATGTTGGGAGATGTGTCGCATTGGCATGCCCCTTGTATAAAAGAAAGAACGAGGAAAAACCGCGCGATGCCGCGTGAGATGCGAGGAGCTCAATGGCTGCAATTCCCAACATGGAAAAATCGAACAAAGGCGAATACGCATTACCCATTCTGCTGGTCTGTGTATTGCTCATGATGGTTCTCCCCATTCCGGCGATGATCATCGACTTTTTCCTCACGCTCAGCATCGGTTTCTCGTTGATGATTTTTATGGCGTCTGTGTATTCGCTTCGGCCCATGGATTTGTCGCTCTTTCCCACTTTGCTGTTGGTGTCCACCCTGGTGCGGCTCAGCATCAACGTGGCCACTACCCGCGCGATTCTGTTGAAGGGGGGAGAAGGCGCCGATGCCGCCGGAAACGTGATTCGGACATTCGGGGAATTCGTAGTCGGCGGAAACTATGTGGTGGGTATCATCGTGTTCCTCGTTCTTGTTATAATCAACTTCATTGTAATTACCAAAGGTTCGGGGCGCGTGGCTGAGGTTGGGGCCCGGTTCATGCTGGATTCCATGCCCGGTAAACAGATGGCGATTGATGCGGACCTGGCGGCCGGCATGATTACCGACAAGGATGCCAGACGCCGCCGTGAAGATATTCAGGAAGAAGCCGATTTCTACGGTTCAATGGACGGCGCCAGCAAGTTCGTACGCGGTGATGCCATTGCCGGTCTGCTCATTACCGGTATTAATATTGTCGCCGGATTCATCATCGGTGTCAGTCAATTTGATATGAGCGCGGGAGAAGCCGGCGCCACGTACACCATTCTGACGGTGGGTGACGGCCTGGTGTCTCAGATTCCCGCGTTGCTGATCAGTACTGCTGCGGGTATCGTGGTTACCCGTTCGAGCGCCGACAAGCAGTTGGGCAGCGCTATGAGCAATCAGCTGTTTAAACACAAGCGCGCTCTGAATATCTCCGGTGTGGTGATGGGCGGGTTGGCATTGGTACCCGGACTGCCGGTCGTTCCCTTTGTGGCGCTGGGCGGATTAATGCTGTACTACGCACGCAAACCGCTGGCAGAAGAAAAAGATGACGATGCGTTCGCGCCGATGGATGAGTCCCAGGAACCGATCACCGAAGGGGAACGGCTGGCCGCATTGTTGCCGGTGGATATGCTCGAAATCGAAGTCGGCTACGAATTGGTGCCGCTGGTGGATGTTTCGCAGGGGGGAGAATTGACCGATCGGATTGGCGGGCTGCGGCGGAATCTGGTGACCGAGATGGGTATCATTCTGCCTCCTATCCACGTACGCGACAACCTGCAGCTTGCTCCCAAACAGTATCGGTTTATGCTCTCTGGAACCGAAATCGGGAAGAGCGATGTTCGCCCCAATCAGCTTCTGGCGATTGACCCCGGCGGCGGCGCTCCCGAAATCGAAGGCGAACGCACCACAGAACCCGCATTCGGTCTTCCGGCCTGGTGGATTCCCAAGTCCAACCGCGCCCATGCGGAGAATATGGGCTACACAGTGGTAGACCCGGCAACGGTGATGGTTACCCATATTACTGAACTGGTGAAAGCTAACGCCGCGGAGTTGCTCGGTCGCGCCGAAGCGCAGGATCTGTTTGATATTCTGGCAAGAAATCATCCCCGACTGGTAGAAGAGCTGATTCCCGCGGTGATGAGTGCCACTGATGTCATTCGCGTGCTGCGCAACCTGTTGTCCGAAGGGATCAGCATTCGTGATTTACGCAGTATATTTGAGGTTCTTTCTGAATTCGGGACCCGCACGAAGGATACCGACGAATTGGCGGAATACGTGCGCGCGCGTTTAGCCAGAACCATCACCGAAAAATTTATCAGTGACAATCGCAAACTGCAGGGATTGGTCCTTGATGGAGGACTTGAGAATGAATTGCGTCAGTCCACCGCCGGCAAACCGCTCCATACCATCGGAGTGGAACCGCGTATCGGCAGAAGACTGCTTGAACATGTTGAAAAATTGGCGGTCGAGTTCAGCCGTTCGACGGCTCCGCCTGTTTTAGTGACGTCTCCGGATGTAAGAAAAGGCATCTCGGATTTTATAAAACCAAGAGTTCCGGGCCTTTCCGTGATTTCGTACGCCGAAGTCACAACTGGTACGGAAATTGTACCCTTGGGTGTTGTCGGGCTACCCGACGGGCAGATTAGCAGGTGAGTAACATGGAAACCAGACAATTCCGGGCAAAGACAATGAGTGAGGCACTACGAGAAACCAGAAAGGCACTGGGTGCGGATGCGATGATTATTTCAGCGCGCACCATGGACGGCCCTTCCGGTTACGTGGAGGTCACCGCTGTCGGAAATGGCGACAATAAAAAACCGGCCGGTCTCGGCGCCAAGTACGGAATTGGAAAAAAGAAAGAGGCGTCACCGGTGTCTGACGATATCGCCCCGCAACTGTTGAATGATGAACAAATTCAGAAATCAATTGAACCTTTAAAAAGAGAGATGATGTCTTTACGTAAGATGATTGCCGATTTGAGTCAGATCACCAATCAAGCCGTTTTGCCCGGTTTTAATGATCTGCGCACACTGATTCTGGAATCATCGCAGGAGCAGGAAGCATCGCGGCTGCTGGGACCGATTTACACTGAACTGCTTGACCTTGGATTGATACCCGAAATCGCCCGCGACCTGGTTCGCACCGCTGAATTGAAACTGGGCCTGAAAACCGTTGATCGTAAAGACTGGATGTCGTTGGCGCGCGGTATGGTGCGGGAACTGATCACCCAGCGAATCAAACTGGCCGGTCCCATGGTGGCGGGAGAGGGAAGTCGAATCTTTGTATTCGCGGGTCCGAGCGGCGTCGGCAAAACCACCACGCTGGCCAAAGTGGCATCGCGCATGGCATTGTCAGAGGGGTTGGATGTGGTCATTATCACCACCGACACTTATCGCGTCGGCAGTATTGACCAGTCCCGAAGATATGCGGAGCTTATCGGTGTTCCTCTGGTTGTTGCCGATCGTCCGGAAACCATGGCGAATGCACTCCGGTCATATGCCCATGCGGATGTGCTGCTGATTGATACTCCCGGACGCGCGTTCGAGAACGAGCAGGTTCGCACCATGTTGCAGGATGTGCTGTTCGCGACCGGTGAGCCGATGGAAACGCATCTGTTGGTGAGCGCCACGTTCTCCACGTCGCAGCAGGAAGCGGTAATCAAGAATTTTGCGCCCATGCATCCGAGTCGATTGATCATGACCAAAATCGATGAATGTGTGCAGCTCGGGTCTCTGGTGAACATTCAACACATGACGGACCTGCCATTTTCATATCTGACCCGGGGACATCGCGTCCCTGAAGATATTGAAGTGGCAGGGGCCGGTCGAATTGCCCAATTGTTGTTTCGAACAATTATGGAGTAACTGATGAACAGCGTCATCGATACCAACCAGCATCCAATTCAACTGCCGCGTGTATATCGCGGAAAAGGGCTGAGTATTATTTCCATCACCGGTGGAAAAGGCGGCGTTGGAAAAAGTACGGTATCGGTGAATCTTTCGATCGCGCTGTCTCAGTTGGGGGGGCGCGTACTGTTGCTCGACGGGGATTTGGCCATGGCGAATGCGGATCAAATGCTGGGTGTGCATGTTCCGACTACCTTGTGGAATGTGATTCAAGGCGAAGTATCTCTGTCTGATTCAGTCGTGGACACCCCGTGGGGAATCTCTCTGATATGTGCCAGTTCCGGTCGCAAGGAGATGGCGGAGCTGGGTGAGATGAAACGTCAGTCCCTGTTGGACCAGGTGCGTGAACTCGGAAAAAACTACGATTACGTTGTCATTGATACTCCGGCCGGAATCGGCGGTGTATCGATTGATTTTGCGTCTGCGGCAGACCTCGTGTTGGCGGTTGCGACACCGGACCCATCCAGTGTTCGCGACGTTTTTGCCATCATGAAGGTGCTGTCCAAAGACAAAGGCATCAAGAGAATCAATCTGGTTGCCAATATGGTTTCCACCAACAGTGAAGGTGTGGATCTGTTCAAGCGGGTATCCGGTGTGGCCGCGCGGTTTCTGCCGGTAACACTGGGGCTGGGCGGTATTATTGTGAAAGATCCCACTCTTCAGCGGGCGATTCGGGAACGTCTTCCGGTATTGAGCATGTACCCGGAAGCGATGTCGAGCAAGCAGATTTCGAAATTGGCCAGTCAAGTGGTCACCCTGGAACGAGAAATGTTGAACGAACAGAGTATTACAGGGGAGAAAAGGAGCGACCGATGACTTCCACTCCTCCCAAAAAAGAGTCAAGAGTTTCAATTGAACAACGCAACGAGCTGGCCACCAGCTATCTTCCGATTGTTCGAAAAATCGCGATGGGGCTTTCCACCAAAGCACCCCCGAGTGTGACTTTCGATGATTTGGTCGGCGCCGGGCTCATCGGATTGATGGATGCCGCCAGTCGGTTTGACCCTGAGAAACGGGAGCAATTCGGTGCGTTTGTGGCAACCCGTGTTCGCGGCGCCATGATTGATGAGTTGCGAAATAATGACCCGCTGTCGCGCGATCTCCGATTCAAGTCGAATAAATTGACCAAGACCATTCATAACCTGACCCATGAAATTGGAAGGCAACCGTCTGAAGAGGAAATTTCTGAAAAAATGGGACTCAGCCTGAACGAATATCACACATTGCTCGTTCAACTGCAGCAGGCTACCTTTTTGTCTCCGGTGAATGTGGAGCAGGCGCTTGAAACATCGAAGGGGTTTATGGATACCGCACCGGGAAATCCGCAGGACAGTTATTTGTTCGCCGAGCTTACCGGAAGACTCGCTCGCGCCATCGCGAAGCTGACTGAGAAAGAACAGCGCATTCTTTCAATGTATTACAAAGACGAGCTGTCTTTAAAAGAGATTGGCGATCGTTTCGGCGTCACTGATTCGCGCGCCTGTCAGGTTCGAACCCAGGCGATTCATCGGTTGAAAGCGTTATTGGAGGAGGAAGACAATGGGTAGCGGAATTTATACTGCCTTGTCGGGCGCCATTGCCAGTGAATCGAAAGTTGAAATTCTTTCGCACAATCTGGCCAATGCGAATTCTGCCGGGTTTCAGGGGTTCCGCGCGGTTATGGAAACCGAGCAGGGACGAGTCGCAAACGAGGAACTGACCTTTGCCTCGAAACCCCAATCCGTTAAGGATACATCGCCCGGACCGATTGTGAATACGCATGATCCGATGGATTTGGCGTTGTTCAACGGTGTGTACATGGAAGTAATGAATGGTGAGGACCGGGGGTATGTACATGGAGCGACATTGATTCCGATGGATGACGGGCGGGTTCTGACCACCGATGGTCACGTGGTGCTCGATGAAAGCGGCAGTCCCATGACAATTCCGTCCGGGGTAGTCGATCTTCGTGTACAAAGTGACGGTGCCGTGTTTGCTGACGGGGTTCCGGTCAGTCGGCTCAGTCTGGTTGAATTCGAGGATGAACAGGCGTTACTGCAGGGTCAGGGGCGCTTTATCCAGGATAACGGCAATGCGAATCCGTCTGTTGCCGCAGATGTACGCCCGGTGATGTCCGGCTATATGGAAATGTCAAATGTCAGCGCCGTAAAGAGCGTGACTGATCTGATATCTGCACAGCATTCCTACTCGGCGTCCTTGAAGATGATCGAATCGATCAATTCCATGGACAAAAAAGCAGCCGAGGGTCTGCTGGTGTAGGGGAAAGATAAAGGAGTAAGCCATGATTAGAGCACTATCCAACGCAGCCAGCGGCATGAGAGCACAGGAAACCAATATTGATGTTCTCTCCAACAATCTGGCCAACGTGAATACCTCCGGGTACAAACGTGCTCGCGCAGAGTTCGCTGATTTGCTGTATAGCCGCACCCAGATAGCCGGTGGTAACTCCGGTACTGGCACGCCGTTGCCGGTGGGAGAAGAGATCGGAAACGGTGTGCGAACGGTTGCCACATATAAAAGCTTTACCGATGGAGAAGTGAAGGAAACATCGAATCCACTGGATTTGTCGATTGAGGGGAAAGGGTTCTTCCAGGTGCTGTTGCCCGATGGAAATACCGCATATACACGCGCCGGGAACTTTAAGACCAATTCCGAGGGAGAATTGGTGAATACCGACGGATACACATTGTCTCCCGGTGTTTCCATTCCGCAAGATACCACATCCATCAGCATTTCTGAAACCGGTACAGTCAGTGTCACCCTCGGAAACGACTCCACTCAAGTGGAAATCGGCCAGATCCAGATTGCCACTTTCGCCAACCCCGCCGGGTTGACTTCGATGGGGCGTAATCTGTTCGGCGCCACGTCCGCCTCCGGTCAACCGTTGACGGCCACCCCCGGCGAAAATGGTGCCGGGCGAATACTTCAGGGTTTTTTAGAAATGTCGAATGTCCGTGTGGTCAGCGAGATGATTGATCTGATCTCGGCGCAGCGGGCATATGAAATCAATTCGAAGGTGATTAAGGCATCTGACGAAATGCTGCAGCAGGCTACCCGACTGGGTAGAAGTTAGAAGGAGCCGTTGAGATGAAGACTGCATCTGCATTGATTTTTGGGCTGCTGATGACACTGATTGGAACGGGTGTTTTCGCAGCCGTACATAAAGTGGACGCGCCGGTGGTACGTGCCGGAGATTTGATCAGTAACTGTGCCGATTTCTGTCAGGTTCAGGTTGCGAATTCACCGGCTCCCGGACAGCGTCAGGTATTGTATGCCCGAGATATTCAGGCGGCGATTGAAGAAGCCGGATATGCTCTTGGAAAAAGAAAACTCACGGGACGGTATACCGTGATTCGCAAATCACGTTCAGCAGATACTGAGGAATTGACCGGCTTCGTGAAACACGCCATTGAAACAGAATTGCCCGAGGGTGCTGTGTTGGAGAGCATGGGAAAGGTGATTGGCGGGAAGGTTCCCGTAGGGGAGATGATTGTTCGGGTCTCTTTTCCGACGACCATGAGTTATCAGCAAACCGTTAGCGTACCGGTGGAGATGGTTTCGCAGGATGTGGTGTTTCGAAAAGTGCATGTGCTGTGTCGCCTGTCGTATTATGTCAATGTACCGGTTGCGTCCCGCTCAATCGCCAGAGGAGAACTGATTCGTCCGGATGCTGTTGACTATAAAAAAATGAAGATGGATTCATCCACCCGCCACATGGTTACCGACATCGCCGAAATTTCAGGGCTGAAAAGTAAAATTGCCATGCGGGCCGGAGACGTGTTTGATTCGCGAAACCTGGAGCAGATTCCGGTGGTTCGTCGCGGTGATGCCATCACCATACTTTCCTCAGTGCGCGGCATACGTATTTCGGCCCGTGGATATGCCAGACAGGATGCGGTGAAGGGCGATCGTATCGCGGTCGAGATTCCCAGTCTGAACAAAATGTTATTCGCCAGGATCGTTTCACGCGGGTTTGGAGTCGTGCAGCAATGAGTTGGAAAATCGATAAAATATTAATGTTGTGCATCATTGCCGGAATGGTTTTTGCGGCAGCCTGTGAGCCACGCCATATTCGTGCGTATACCCCACGGGAAAGAATGTATGATCCGAAAGAATACGAAGAAGTTCAGATGGCCAATCCCGGGGAGACCGGATCTATCTGGTCGGAATCGAGCCCGAGTCTGTTCGAAGATCTGCGTGCGTCCAGAGTGGGAGATATTCTCACGGTGGTTATCGATGAAAAACAGAAAGGTACCGGCGATGCCAATACCACGCTGTCTGATGAATCGTCGATGGATGCGGGAATGAGCAAGTTTTTCGGTCTGATGACCGCTTTGGTAACGGCTTACCCCGACATTGAATCGGAGAAACTGATCAGCCTTCTGAGCAGCAGTGACTTTGAAGGTGACGGAAGCACGTCGCGCAGCAGTCAGCTGGAAGGGCGAATCGCGGTTCGGGTGAAGAAGGTGCTGCCGAATGGAGATTTGTTCGTAGAAGGACACAAAGTGATTCTGATCAATGCGGAAGAGTTGCACTTTTACGTGAGCGGAGCGATTCGTCAGAGCGATGTGCGCCCGGATAACTCGGTATCCTCATCTGTGATCGCCGATGCGCAGGTGGAATTCTCCGGTCGCGGTGTGATTTCAGACAAACAATCGCCCGGTTGGCTCCAGCAGCTGGCCGACAAGTACAGTCCCATTTAGAAAGGCGCCGTGAGATGAATGATATGCGACAGACAAGAAGATATTCATTGACCGGTATACTGGGCGTGTTGATTCTCGGTGTGCTGTTGCTGGCGGGAAACCCGGTACAGGCCGATTCGTTCAAGCATGTTTCCGATCTGGTCGGCGCTCGTCCGAACCAGTTGGTTGGGTATGGTATCGTGGTGGGACTCAACGGCACGGGTGACGGGGCGAAAGCCGAATTCACCTTGCAGTCTGTTGCAGCGATGTTGCGCAGGCTCGGTGTTCGCGTCGACCCCACCACAATCAAAATCAAAAATGTGGCTGCGGTGATTGTCACGGCCGAGCTGCCGCCTTTCGCCGCCCCTGGGCAGAAGTTGGATATTACGGTTTCGTCACTGGGCGATTCAAAAAGCCTACGCGGCGGTACGTTGATTCAAACCCCCCTTCGCGGAGCCGATCGTCAGGTATATGCGGTCGCTCAGGGACCGGTGAGTGTGGGCGGGGCAACGGCGTCGGGCAGCGGCGCATCGAAAACGGCCAATCATCCGACGGTGGGACGGGTGCCCGGCGGCGCGCTGATTGAACGTGAAATTCGCACGTCTATTGCACGGGAGGATTCTTTGCGTTTCGCATTGAAGAGCCCCAGCTTTTTTGTTGCCGCGGACGCAGTGGCCAAAATCAATGAAACACTGGGCGGAAATTATGCCAAGGCGCACGATGCCGGAAACATCACGGTTCGGGTTCCCCCGAAATACAAAAAGAATACGGTGGAGCTGATTGCACTGGTAGGAAATGTGAATGTGGCCAATGAAGGGCTCGCCAAAATCGTGATTAACGAACGGACGGGTACCGTGGTGGCCGGTTCGGAAGTGCGGTTGCGACCGGCGGCGATTGCCCATGGCGGTCTGACTGTCGAGATTACCGAAGAGACCGAAGTGGTTCAACCGAAGGCGCCGCTTGCCGGCGGAGAGACTGTCGAGGTGGAGAATACTGACGTGGAGCTGGAATTCGCTCCAGGAGATTTGCATTACATACCGGAGACCACCTCGGTGGGAGATTTGGTGAATGCACTGAACACGCTTGGTGTGAAGCCGTCGGATATGATCGTTATTTTTCAGTCCCTGAAAACCGCTGGTGCGATTAACGCGGAGATTGAGGTGCAGTAATGCCGGTTGGAGCCATAGGCGCTGGATTCAATGATACCCCGCAGATTTCGAATGCGAAGGAAGCGGCCGGCGCTTTGGAAGCTATGCTTTTCAAGGAATTGATGAAGAGCATGACGGAATCGGTGGGGAAGGCCGGATTATTCGGTGAAGGATTTCAAGCGAATATGTATCAGGATATGTATGCATCGGTTCTGGCTGAACAGGGTGGGGGACATCTGGGAATTTCAAGCATGCTGGAACAGGCATTAGGCGTATCCGAACGTGCAAAAGCGACGTCGACGATGTCCAATATCGGCAGTGTGGCCAGTGCGCTGGGTTCGTATCGCGCAGTGGCGGAAAAAAGCGATGTCCCGCCGGCGAATGTGGGATTATACAAAACCGCGATGTCTTTCCTCGACAATGTATCTTCCGCCCGTTGGGGGAAAGAGGGAATCCTGACGACAGCGGATCTGGCGGCCGATATTGCCACCAATTCAGGAAACGGAATCGCCGCTTTCAACGTGCAGGATGCCAACGGATATGAGGGGTTTCCCAAATGTAATCTGTTCGCATTCGAAATGTTGCGCAGAGCGGGCTATACGGTGCCGGTGACCGGACGCAGTCACGGCTGGGGCTATATGGGGGCGGATACTACCACAAATCTAGCGGCAAAAGGCGATGTGAATGACTGGGCCACCGTGCGCACCGACAATACTCGGGATCAGCTGGACGGGCTCGCGTACAGCGGCGTTCCCCTGCTGCTGACTTCCAGCGGTGCGGGTGATCGGGTAGGGCATATGGCGGTGGCGGATAGAATTCACACGGTGAAACGGGATGACAGCGGGAATATTGTAGCATTGGAGTATTCGGGATGGGAAGCGACCACGAAAGGCGCTTCGTACGGTCGGCGCATGTGGCGGGTGGAAGGGGTGCCCGGAAACGGTCGCGGCGGATTGTCAAGTATTGAAATACTGGAACCGAAACGCAGCGACAGCGCGGCCCCGTACATTGCGGTGGGAAATCGGCATCCGGGTGCGAGTGTCACAGATAAACCTGAATCGTCTCAAGGTTCTGATGTAACTACCGACATTAGATAGTAGAGACGTTTTTCGTTTTATAAAACCTTGGAGGTGCAAGGTGAAGGTTTCAAAATCAGGTAGCGGCTCTTCGGTCTCGAAAACCGGTGGCGCCCAGAAAAAATCAACTGCTGGTCAAAAAGACACACGTAAAGTGGAGCGGGTGGACTATGTGGATTCAGTGGAGCTGAGTGATGCTGCGCAGGCGGCGGCTCATGCGGACGAGGTTCAGGAGGTTCAGTCTGTAGAGACGACGGCGGATGGCCCCATGCCCGACCCGTATGAAACCAGCCGCAAAATGCTGGAAAAGGAATTGAAACGAGTATTCAAGGCCACATACTTGACCGAACGCGCATAAGAAGAGGATTGAAATGAACAGCCACAATTTTGTACAGAACAGACAGCCGTTGGATATGATTTCGGCACTGCAGCAGATGCGGAAGGTGTTGGAAATCGAAAACAGCGCCCTATTGAAGGGAGATGCCAAACTGGTGGGGGAGTTGAGTGAGGAAAAACTGCGGCTGTCCGAAATGCTTGAGCAGATGACGCCACCGTCCACATCGGAAGATGCGGTTGCCGCGGAGTTGCGGAAATTGGGCAGGGAAGTGCGCGAAATGGCCAATTCCAATCATATGCTGATTGAGCATATGCATCAGTACTACACCGGTATGATGACATTGATGATTAAAATGAACGGACAAACCCAGACCTATGGGCAAACCGGGTATATCAATGCACCCGCCAAGATGGGCGGGGCTACCCGACGCGAGATTATCGCGTAAGAGGAAACGATGTTTTACTCAAGCAACATTATCGGGAATCTTCACATCGCGAAACAGGCGTTGATGAGTCAACAGGTTGGATTGAACGTGGTTGGGCAGAATGTTGCCAATGTGAATACCGAGGGATACACCCGGAAGCGAACCGTTCTGGAAGCGCAGGGCGGGTTCGGCGGCGTGAGTGTGGAAACCATTAAGCGGTATGTGGATGAATTTGCCACAGCGCGGCTGGTGGAAGAGGAAAGCACCTACGGATTTCATCAGCAGAAATCCGAAATTCTGTCCCATGTCAGCGAGCTGTTCAACGATTTGCAAGATACCGGTCTGGGCGCGGCGATGGACAACTTTTTCGGGTCGTTGCGAACCCTGGAGTCCAATCCGTCAGACCTGACTGCCCGCCAGGAAGTGCTGGTTCGCGGTGAGGAATTGAGCGAAACATTCAACCGTGTGGCCACCGAGCTGGAGGAGGTCCGTCGCGGTCTCGATGATTTGTTGCGGGCAAGCGTGGCGGAAGTGAATTCAAAAGTGGAGGAATTGGCCAGTTTGAACGAACGCATCTCCATGCAGCTGGCCCTTGGCGAAGACCCGTCCGACAATATGGATACGCGCGATCGATTGATTCTGGAGCTGTCAGAGCATGTGAATGTCAACTATATTGAAGATTCCAAAGGGCAGTACACCGTATTTTTGGAAGGTGGAATGCCGCTGGTGGAGGGAAATAATTTTTCAACATTGTATATCAGTCCGACTGCCGCACCGGGAAGCGCCGATGTGGAGTATGTGTCTTCAAACGGTGTGAGCGCGGTGGTTACCAGTCGGCTGCAGGGCGCGCGGATGGGCGCCATTCTCGATTTGCGGGATACAGATATTCCGTCGTATCAGACGGAACTGGATCAGGTGGCATACGACATCATCGACGCATTCAATATTCAGCACAATCTCGGTTTCGGCCTCGACGGCGTGGGCGGACGGGATTTTTTCACTGACCACGGCGGAGTGGTTGCCAATGCGGCGATGAATATGAGCATTTCCACCGATGTATTCGGAACTCCCGAGAATGTCGCGGCGGCGGGTGCGGCGACCGGAGCGGCCGGTGACAATGTGAACGCCATCGCGATGGCCAATTTGCCTGAGCAACTCTTGGCCGGCGGTGGTTCTTTCACCTTTAATGAAGCGTACGGAAACATTGTGGGCTCTGTGGGGGTGGACGCTCGGCGCGCCAACGACTCGGTTCAGGTGACCGAAAATACGATTGCGAACGTGACGGCGCTTCGCGATTCCGCATCGGGTGTGGCGCTGGATGAAGAGCTAACCTTCATGTTGGCGTATCAACGGGCATATCAGGCATCTGCCCGGGTGGTAAGTACCACGGACCAAATGATTCAAACCGTGCTTGGAATGGGAGCATAATCATGAGAATCACAGATCAGATGATTTTCAGACGTTCAACCCGCGATATCGCTACTCAGCGAAGCCGAATGTTCACGTTGCAGGAACAGTCGGCTACCGGGAAAAAGTTTCAGTCGATAGATGTGGAGCCGGTCAGCGCGGAGCGGGTTCGCATGTTGCGTGAAGCAAAACAGGAAGCGCAGCATTACGAGAAGAATATTACGAGGTCGAAAACACAGCTTGAAACCGCTGATACCGCGTTGGACGAGGCGACGAATCTGCTCATTCGCGCCAAGGAGATCGCATTGGCCATGGGAAATGAGCTGACACAGGCGCCCGAACGAACTGTCAGTTCTCAGGAGATCGCGAGTCTCTACGATTCCATGCTGAATGTGGCCAATTCCGAAGCGGCGGGGGAATTTATTTTTGCCGGATTCATGACCGATACACGCCCCTTTCAGCCCGACGGAAGCTACGTGGGCGACAGTAATTTGAAGGAGGTTGATGTGGGGCCGAGCAGCCGGGCGGTTGTTGGTGTGTCTGGTGAGAATGCGTTTACGGTGGCAGGCGGCATCGATGTGTTTGCCGAAATGGAAGCATTGCGGGTTGCACTGGCAGCCGATGATGATGTCGGGATTCAAACCGCCATCGGGACCATAGATCAATGTATCGCACAAGTTACCCGTTCCAGGACGGATGTGGGGTTGAAGCTCAATCGGTTGGATGTTTCTGAAAATGTGCGTCAAACTTTGGAAGATAGCTTGACGAAAGAGGAGTCTTCTGTAATCGATATCGATCCGGTAGATACGTTTATGAGACTGAGTGAAACATCCAACGCTCTGCAGGAGGCGATGGCGGTTGCCCAGAAGGTAACCAGTAATTCGTTATTGACGCATCTGTAGTGCATGAGCAACGCCAGGAAGGCCGATATGTATGCTAGTACTAAGTAGAAAAAAGGGGGAGAGTATCGTTATAGGTAACGATATTGTCGTCACCGTAAAAGAAATTCGAGGTAGGAATGTCAGGCTGGCCATCGACACGCCGCGCAATATTCCGGTAAATCGCATGGAAATCCATATGGAGATTATGGAAGAAAACAAACGCGCTGCCGAGGCAGCCCGAGACCAGCTTGAAAGCAGACTTTCAATCGGTAAATTGTCGATTCAGAAGAATCCGACGTCAGATGGAGAGAAAAAGTGAAAATTTCAACTACCAGATTTGGCGAAATTGAGTTGAATGAAGCAGATGTTTTTCACTTTTCAGATGGAATCATCGGCTTTCCCGATTTTACCCATTTTGTTGTGCTGGAGCACAATCCCGGGTCACCGTTCAAATGGATACAGTCCACCACGGAACCGGAAATGGCTTTTGTTGTATTAGATCCGTTGCTGCTCGATTCCGAGTATCCGATGGACAAATTGAAAGAGGCCATATCCACCAATAAGCGAACACCGAAAGATATCGGTGCCGCCGTCATCGCAGTGGTTCCGCCCGCGCCTCATCCCATCACGGTGAATCTGCTGGCGCCGCTGGCACTTGACCCGGAGCTGCGCACCGGACAGCAAATAATTCTGAACGGCACCGACTACACCACCCGTCACATTATCGTTCAGGAAGAAGAACCCACCGAAGAAGCCGCCGCGAAATAACAGATTTGAATTCCTGTCGCGGGAGGCAGTATTGTGTCGCATCATAGGTATGTCTTTAGGTAGGAACCCCGGGTAATCATTGGTTTTTAAAAAAAAATAACGCAGGGCGATAGTTTGTCTGTCGCCGCTTACCGTACTGTTCGCGGCCGGGCATAAAGCCTGATCATCCATCACATCTTTTTATGTACAGAAAATTGGGGAAAAGCATCAATAATCCCCCTTAAAAAGGGTGGAAGGGG
>JAFGXQ010000242.1 GCA_016936575.1 Deltaproteobacteria bacterium | reverse complement strand
CTTTTCAAGGGGGAATCTATGCTGCCGCAAAACGTACTTCTAAAAATGTGATGAATGATCAGGCATAAAGCCCGGAACCCTACATTGTACTCTGTTTTTTCACGAACCGGATTGCGAATCAGCAATATGCGAGACAAGTGTTTTAAAGAGGAATCACGGACCGGCGGTGCGCACCGGCCATCCGTCGGAGTCAAACGGCATTTCGGCAATTCGAAGCGCTGCGTACGGACCTGAATACAAGGGATATGCGTGATAGATATTGTAAATGGTATCTCCGTCCACCAGGACTTCACTATGACCGCCCGCCGCATAATTCACGCCGTCGCCTTCGACCATCAGCGTTCCACCGCCATCGACCATCGCTGTGCCACTCTTATCGTAGTATGGACCCATGATACTCGTGGACCGCCCGACCCGAACGTTGTAGGTGCTGTTCGCCCCCTGGCAGCATACGCCCCATGATACAAACAGATAATAGTATCCGCATCGCCTGAAAATCACCGGCGCCTCAATGGAATTATTCCAAGCCAGATGCACCATATTGGTTCCCTCAGAATCAGTCGCTCGATTGCCGTCCGCATCCAGTTTAAATCCGTAAATCCCGCCCCAGAAACTTCCGAACGCGAACCAGGGAGTTCCGTTTTCATCCAATTCCACATCGGCATCAATCGCGTTATAGTTTTCGTTTCCCTGGGTACAAATCACAGGGCCGTGGTCGGTCCATGGGCCGGTCATGTTGTCGGCAGTCAAATGTGTGATGCACGATTGATTGTCGCCGAACACCGCTGAAAACGTTGAGTACACATGATACTTGCCGTTAAAGTATATCACATCGGGCGCCCAGGGCTGATCAAACGTTTCGCCGCTGATACCGGCAAGCCAGTCTGTCGCCCATTGTGGATACGCAGCGCCGAAAATACTGCCGGCACCGCTCCAATTGAGCAGATTCGTCGATGTAGCCATCGGCACATACGGACCGGTTGCCAGGTGATAATAGGTGTTTCCCTGTTTGATAATACTGGGGTCATGGGTTCCGAATTGGGTTGTTCCAATCACCTGCGGTGTCGTTACACCGTCCCAAACACCCACATCGCAGAGATAATCGGCATCACTATCAGAATCGGAGTCGGTATCCGCATCGGTATCGCTGTCCGTGTCGCTGTCCGTGTCGCTGTCCGTATCGCTATCCGTATCACTATCCGTATCGCTATCCGTATCGGCGTCGGTATCACCATCTGTGCTGCCGCAATCCCCAACCGTCACGCCGCTGCCGGTCACAGTTAAAGAATCAATATTGGCCAGGCCGTCTCCCGTGGGTGATTCCAAGCGAATGGAATTGGTTCCCGCTGCCAACGTTACCGATTGGGTAACCGTCCCCCACGTGCTCCAATCGGTGGTTGCCGGAAAATCCAGAGTCGCCACCGAACTGCTGTTCACCAGCAGCGCGCCCGGACGGGATGCCCCGCCGCCATTGGCATACAACCAATCCAAGGTGTAGGTTCCGGACGCTGATGCGACTACTGACCATTCTATTCCAGCGCCGATTTCATTGGCGGTATTGGCAAATCCGTCTCCGGAAAATCCGGAATTATTATTGTCAATGGTTCCCTCCACTCCACAGAATCCGTCCCCCTCCTCAATGGTAATCGTATCGCCATCGCTATCGGTATCAGTGTCCGTATCACTGTCGCTATCCGTGTCCGAATCGCTGTCCGTATCCGAATCGCTATCTGTATCCGAATCGCTGTCCGTATCCGAATCGCTGTCCGTATCCGAATCGCTGTCCGTGTCCGAATCGCTGTCTATATCCGAATCGCTGTCTGTATCGGCATCACTGTCTGAGTCAGTATCGCTGTCTGAATCGCTGTCGCTATCCGAATCAGCGTCCGTTGTTCCGTCTCCCCCTTCTTTAGATTCACCACAGCTCCAAATTCCCGTAAACAGAACCATAAACACCAAGTATTTCATTATTTTGCTCCATTTCATACCGATGAAAGCCAACTGCCCCGCACGATAGCCGGATGTATACTCACATTCGGATGTATACTCACATTCGGTATGTTCTTAAAAAAACAAAAGCGGGTAATTTTTTCAGAATTTTTCTTAAAATTTCGGACAATTTACTTATATCGGCTCAAACCCTATACATTTCGACTAAAATGTTTTAGTCGTGCTGCAAATCTCTCGATTCTTCCCACCTTCCCCCAAAAAAATCTCAGAACTATCGAAAAGTCTAGCCCAATCTCCATCTGCATAGTCGCGAGGGAATCCCGGTCCGACGGCAACGCGCCGGCTTTCGCTGGAATATTTCTATACAAATGAAACCATCACAACGTATTTCCGACACAAATGAATTCCGGCAGGCCGTTCAACCGACTTCTACAACCCATTCTGATAAAAGTTTTACTCGCTTGCTTTTTTGGGTATGCTCAGGCGTTGCAACCCCAAACAGAATGTACGAAGAAAATGGTTTTATATGGCATTGAAGGAAAATGTAAAAACAGCTCAAACAGAAGAAAGCGGTCAAAATCAGTTCGGCATGTTCGGCGGCGTATTCACCCCGTGCGTACTCACCATTCTCGGCGTCATCATGTTCATGCGGGCCGGATTTGTCGTGGGGCACACCGGTATCTGGCTGGCGCTCCTGATTCTCGGAATATCGAAACTGATCACCTCCATGACCTCGCTCTCCATTTCGGCCATTTCCACCAACATCAAAATGAAAGGCGGAGGCGTCTACTATATGATCTCCAGGGTTCTCGGCCCGGATTTCGGAGGCAGTATCGGCATCACCCTCTTTCTGGCGCAGGCCGTCGGCGTCGCCTTCTACATCATCGGTTTCACCGAGGCACTGTTTTCGGTTCTGGCGCCACTCATGACCAAAATTCACCTCTTCGGAATGGATGGAAACGAGCTGGTTGAAAAATTCAAAGTCGTTCAAATCATCTCGTCGCTGATTGTTCTGGCGCTTTTCAAACTCACCGCCAAGGGCGCCGACGTGGCGATAAAAACACAGTATTTCGTATTCGCCATATTAATGTTATCTGTCGCGGCGTTTGTTGTCGGCGGTATTCTCAATTTCGACATGGCCACTTACAAAGCAGCTGCCAAACCCCAATTCACTAACAGCATCGGGTTCTGGGCGGCGTTCGCCATTTTCTTTCCGGCCACTACCGGGATCACGGCCGGAGCGAACATGTCGGGCGATTTGAAAGACCCGGCCAAATCTATTCCGTGGGGAACCATTCTTGCCATCATCTTCACCGCAATCATCTACGGAGTGCAGCTCGTTCTCATCGCCGGGGCCAGCGATCGTGCGGACCTGAAAGCCAGCCCATTCGAAGCACTTCAGGAGATGAGTATCTTCGGCCCGCTGGTGGTAATGGGAGTGTTCGCGGCCACGCTGAGTTCCGCGCTGGGCAGTTTCCTCGGGGCTCCCCGTATCTTACAGGCAATGGGGCAGGACCGACTAATGAAGGTGATGGAGTACTTTGCCAAAGGCGAAGGTCCGGCCAATGAACCGAAACGCGCAACTGTTCTCACATTTTTCATCGCCGTAGGCATCATCTGGGCGGGTGACCTGAACGCTGTGGCCGAAGTTATCTCTATGTTTTTCCTGATTGCGTACGGTATGATCAATCTGTCCGCGTTTGTTGAATCGAAAAGCGGCAATCCCAGCTTTCGTCCGACATTTAAATATTTCCACTGGATCACCGCGTTTATTGGCGCCATCGGCTGCGCTGTGGCGATGATGAAAATCAACGACACGTACGCACTTGTCGCGTTGGGCATCACTGCGATGATTTATTTCTACCTGAAAAAAAGGGACATCCAAACCAGTTACGGAGATGCAAAACGGGGATACGTCTTCCAACGCACAAAAGACAACCTCATATACCTGGAAGGTTCCAAGGTGCATCCCAAAAACTGGCGTCCCATCATGGTGGCGCTGTGTGACGATGCGCAGGGCGATCACTCCATCGTGCGAACCGCCGGGTGGCTTGAAAGCAGTCGTGGACTACTTACCGTCGCCAATCTGCTTGAACGTGTCGGAGACTCCACCGAACAGAAAATCGCAATGCGCCAAAGCCGGGAGCAGGAGCTGAAAAGAGTTCTTCATGAAGAAGGGGTGGAAGCATTCGCGCAGACCGTAATCGTCGACGACTATTTCGCCGGACTGACCGTGTTTCTGCAGAGTTATTCCATCGGCGCGCTGAAAGCGAATACGGTTATGCTGGAGATGCCGAAAACGGAAGATGAACTGAAACAGCGGGCGTTTTATGAAAAGGTGGAAATACTCGGCGCGTTTAACTTCAACCTCACGATTCTAAAGACCGGCAATTTCGTTCCCGACAAGAAAAAACGTCGCATCGACTTGTGGTGGGGTGGCGACGGAGGCAGTCAGAACGGCAGCCTCATGGCCATTTTCGCCTACCTGATGACCCTGCACAGCACCTGGAGCGGCGCCCAAATTCGCTTTATGCGAATCATCTCCAATTCGGCCGAAAAAAGTCACGCAGAAACCCAGATGCAGGATCTGAAAAAGAATATTCGTATTCCCGCTGAGGTGAAGGTTATCCAGAGCACCGAGTCGTTCAGTGAAATCATCGCTCGAGAATCATCATCATCAGATTTTGTGTATATGGGAATGCGCGCATCCAACTCCAACGAAGCACGAGCATCTATCGAATCACAAAAAGAACTGCTTGCCAAACTGCCGACCACCATTCTGGTATGGTCCAACGGCGACGCCAACATTCTGGAATAACGTGCCGTCACCGTTACCGTTGCCCGCCCATGTTGTCAATAAACGGCTATCAGACGCGTTACAGCAAGGCATTGATGAACACGTTTTTTCAGGAGCACAGGCCGCGTGGTGCGTTGACGGCGGCGAAATCCATCTACTATCGTCCGGATACACGCGATACAAAGGAGGTATCGCAATTACTCAGCATACCCGTTTTGACATTGCTTCGCTGACCAAGCTGTTTACAGCCACTATTGCGCTTCATCTCGTCGATGCAAAGAAGCTGTCCCTCGATAGCATCATGTGGAGCGACCATACACTGGAAACACTGCTGTCCCACGAAAGCGGGCTTCCGGCATGGAAACCCTTTTTCGAGTATATCCCGGTACAGGAACGCGGCTCGCTGGAAGCCTGCAACCAAATCATTGCCATGGTTCTGGGTACTGAGAAAGAAACAATTTCAAGCGACTCGGCAGTATACTCTGACCTGGGATTCATCGGTCTGGGCCACCATCTCGAACAAATCACAAACGTGCCGTTTAAAGATTTGGTGGCCGACATCATCACCCAACCGCTTGGAATGGCGCGTACCTGTTTCGGCGTTGATCTTTCGCCATCAGAAACCGACATCGCAGCGACAGAAAATTGTCCGTGGCGGGGCCGAATACTTCAGGGCGAAGTCCACGACGACAATGCATGGGCAATGGGCGGAATTGCCGGTCACGCCGGACTATTTTCCACGGCGGAAGAAATGGTCACATTCGGAGAAGCGTGGCGAGCAGCTCTCACAACAGATGGTATCGTGCATTCAACGCTTGCCAATCTAGCCGTAACCCGACGACACCAAGGGAGAGGACTCGGTTTTGATATAAAGACGCCCGGGGCCTCCAGTATTGGAAACACTGCCGACAAACGAACATTCGGCCATCTGGGCTTTACCGGCACGTCATTATGGATCGATCCAACCCGTGCCGCAGTCATCTGCCTGCTGACCAACCGCGTTCATCCCACCCGGGAAAACAACCGAATCCGCGACTTTCGCCCCTATTTTCACGAACTGTTTTTTTCCGCTGTATAACCTCTCCCTCACGCGGCCTCACCCCCCGGCCCCCTCTCCCACAGGCGGCCCCACCCCCCGGCCCCCCCCCCCCCAGGCCGCGACGGGGGGGCCGCCGTCCGGCTCCCCCCCCCATTTTT
>JAFGXQ010000241.1 GCA_016936575.1 Deltaproteobacteria bacterium | reverse complement strand
CATCCCCCTTGCCCCCTTTTCAAGGGGGAATCTATGCTGCCGCAAAACGTACTTCTAAAAATGTGATGAATGATCAGGCTTGATGCCCGCTTTTCATTGTTCAATCTCGCTTTTCAAGCGGGGATAACCCGCAACTACATTTAAACACGCGATTTTTTGTGAAGAAGATCCACCATGAAAGGGCTGGGGGGGAGGTGACTGAAAATTTTTATAGAGAGTTGAGCCGTTTGGTTTGGTCATTCGTACTTCGTTAATGTGAGCAGCGGCGCCGACTGCCTGAAAATGACAGGGTTTGAAGGAACAACGGTTTCTTCGAAACAACACTAGACATTTCTATTTACAAAAGGAAGGTCGTCCTATGAGGAGTACAATTGGATTGTTTCCGTTCGGCGCGGTATTGCTTCTGGCGTGTGCTTGCGGCGGTGCGGGAACCACAGTAAGTCAGACGCAATCCGGCGGTGTCGCCACCGTGCACCTGGGCGGCGTGGAGACAGTGGCCAAAACCAATCCGGCCCAGCCCGGGGTGAATATTCCGGTGATTAAAGTAAATACCGTTGGGTATGTGACCGACTGGGAGAAAGTCGTTATTTTCAATGTGAACCCGGCCGGCGCCGTTGTGCGCGATGCATCCGGCAGCGAGGTGTTGAGAGTAACGGATGCGATGATTTCATATTTCGGTCTCGACAAGGAGAGTCAGGATGAAGTGTGGTATGTGGACATTTCAGCAGTGCAGAAGAAAGGAACCTACTATGTAGAGGCCGCTGAGGTAAAGAACAAGTACTACAGAAGTGACAAGTTCGTGATTGATGACTACTGGAACGTGCACCGTCATGCGGTGCAGACGCTGGTGAAGAGTTTTTATTATCAGCGGACGCGTACCGATATTGTTGACCCATACGCGGCGTGGAACGGTCACAGCTATATTCGGGAAGGGGTTTCTCACACGTATGAAGATGTGGGTTGGGACTGGCAGTATTACCCCGATAAAAAAGAAAAATGGCAGCAGAGCGCCGATAAAAAATGGTGGCCCGGGGAGCAGCTGAAGAAAGGATGGTTCGACGCGGGAAATTTCGACATGTACATTGATTCCACCGGTATCTCCGCTCAGATTCTGCTCACCGCCTTTGCCATGGCACCTGAATTGTTCAAAGACAACGAACAGAATATTCCCGAATCGAAAAACGGGGTGCCCGACATTCTCGACGAGGTAACCTGGGGGCTCGATTGGATTCTGTCGCTGCAACAGAAGGACGGCGGATTCAGGCACAGTGAAGCGGTGTTCGGCTGGACCGGTCCCATGGCTGCCGATGAAGATACCACCGTGCGTTGGATTCGACCGGAGAGTACCTCTTCTACTGCCAAAGCCGTTGCGGTGCTGGCGATGGCGTCTGTGATCTATAAAAATTATCCGACATACAGCGACATGGCGCAGAAATACGAAACCGCGGCAACGCTGGGGTGGGAATGGCTGAAAAAACATCCGGCCCAGATGCGCTGGAATCAGCTCGATAGTCCACAGCCCGCATGGGATGATCGCAATAGTCACGACAAGGGAAATCGCTCCGAGGTTATCGATAAGAACGGCGATTATTTCTATAACGACATCGGCGCCCGGTTCGGGGCGGCGGTCGAAATGTGGATTCGGTTTCGCGATCAGGATGCGTTGGCCAATATACTCGGCATGATCAACGTCGACAAGTTCGCGCAGGTCCACGATGTTGAAGCGGTTACCAACGGTTCCTGGCGCAATATGGCCAGGTACGGTTTGATGGAACTGGCACTCGATGAAGGAACGCCCGCCGAGCTGCGTACCTTCGCGAAGGAGAAACTGATTCAATGTGCCGATGAATGGCTGATTCCCAGATGGGAGAAAGACGGCTATAAAATTGTGGCGTTGGGGTGGGAATACTATTGGGGCATCGCCGCCAATACGTCAGAGAAGGTGCATCTGCTGGCCATGGTGGCGAAACTAACCGGCAACAAGAAATACATGATCGCCGCCAGAGACAACTGGCATTGGCTGATGGGGCGAAACCCGAACGCGTATTCAATGGCAACGGGTATCGGTCGGGCGCCCACAAAATTGTACCACCTGGAATGGGGACCGTATTCTGATGAACGCAATATCCCGCCCGCACCCGGGTTCGTGATTGTGGGCCCCAATTTTCGAGATTTGCCCGAGCTTTCTCCAAATGCGCCGGCCAAGGCGTTGCTTTGGGACAACCAGGAACCCACCCGCGTAGGCGGTCAGCCGCATCAAATGTGGCATTGGAGGCAGGAGGAATTGTGGGACGGCGGTTTTGAACCGGAGGGCAACTGGAACAAAGGGTGGTGGTATGTGGTGGAAACCGACTTGCTGTACAGTGCCGATTTTACATTGGCGGCCATTGCCATTCGCGATTTGAACACACCCGAGCAACAGTACGCCGCAGCGCCCAAAGCCCTGGGAAATCTGAAGTCTCTGGTAAAACGGTACACCCCCAGACCCGCAAAAGCCACCATCGCCAAAAACAGCCCCGGCGGTGAAGCCGGCTACCAACAAGCCATCGACAAGGGCTGGATCATGGTCGCCAACGAAACCGTCGGACAACAGTAGGGAGAAGCTCAAATGTTTACTATTTCATGTGGGTGTGCAGCAGAATAGAACGCCGACGCCGAAATCACGAGGGTTTCCGTGCCGATCAAACTCATTCCTGCAAAAAGAAAAGGGCCGGCCGTACGCGAATACCGTTTTTGTTGATGTAATCTTTTTGACCGACCGCCGAAATCTGCATGGCTGAAACGGCGGGGTACTTGGCTGCCGGATACGAAAGACCTTACCCAATATCTTTATCATTCCATTTGACTTCAATAAATATCGTCGGCTTCCGGTCTTCTGTGATAACAAAATCCACCTCGCGCCTATCGATGTCTCTGAAATAGCGCAATTCCACCTCGCGGCCTTCGACATCCTGCTGAAAATGACACCATTTTAACAGATGAGAGGCCACCAGTTATATAGGAGACTACGACAGGAGTTGAACAATTGCTTGTTGGTGGTTTTCCATAGCCAATGTTAATGCGGTGTGACCGTGCTTGGTGGTGATGGACCGGTCAGCCTTCTTATCGAGTAACATTTTAACGGCTTCTATGTGTCCGTTCATACTTGCCCGGCTGAGCGGGGTATACCCATCGTATTCAATACAATTCACTTTCGCTCCGTGTTCCAGAAGCGTTTTCATCACGTCCAGCTTGCCGTCTTGAGCGGCTCTGGAAAGTGCAGATGCTCCCCATGAAGTTGTTCTGTTGATATTGGCACCGGCATCGATGAGAAGCGCTAACACGTCGGTTTGTCCCATGAGAGCAGATTGCATTAAAGGCGTATATCCTCCGTCGTCTGGTATATCGACGTTTGCCCCCAAGTGAATATAGGCTTTAATATCCACGAGGTCGGCACTTCGAAAGGCATCCCGGATATCTTTTTCGCTGCCGTTTCTGAGTATCTTGAAACGGTTTTTCTGTACCTGTTCTTTGGCTTCGGAAACGGAAATATTGGCAAACGCAAGTTGACGGAGATTGCTGGACTTGGCAAACGATGCGACGCGGATCAGCAATCGCTGGTTCGGGGTCGCCGGGGGGGCGATATCAGCTTCAGACAGTTTGTTGACGGCCACCCGTAATTCTTGTTCACTTGTGTTTTCTGCCGAGCAAATATCGACAAAGAACGAACTGTCGTCTATTCGTTCGAAGCAGGCCAATCTGGTTTTGAGATCGGGAATTTGGGTCGCTATTTGTATCAACAATTGTGGGTTGGAGATTTGTCCGATGGCTTGTTTGACGATTGCGTCGGCCGGCTTGCGTCGAATGATTTTTTCTAAGACAGCGTCGCTTTTGATCCGTTTAAGTGCATTCTTTTTCATTTCTTGGTTTTTGTCCTCAAACACCAGTTTTTCCAATATGGCCGGAGAGTTTATCTTTTTAAGCGCATGAAGGCGGATGCCTGCGACAGGTTCGTTCAATACCAATTGTTCAAGAAAAGGTTCGTCGGAAAGCGCCTTTATCGCTTGGGAGCGGACATCAAAATTGTCTGCGTTGTCGATCACCGACTTTAAAAAATGTGTGTCTGTAATGTTTTTCACTGCGGCCGCTTGGAGGGTGGGAGATGGAAGTTTTTCGTACAGTGCCTTTAGGCTGTCCCGGTTGCAAATATGGTTAATTGCGGCGGTTTGTACCAAAATACTTGGGTCTTCCAGCGCAACTTTGGTGAGGATTGCTTCATCCTTCATAACTTTGATGGCATTTAACCGTACTGATTCATCAGAACTTTTCCATTTTGGTCTGAACAGATCCCGAATGCTCATAATGTCCCTCCAGATAATTTGTTGTCGATCCAAAAAATATACAAAGAAGCACACTAAGTAAATGTTTTACGGGTCAGATTTGATCGCTGTGAGCAATTTATTTTTGCAAAATGCGCAATGTACATATTGTGCAGGAGAACCTGTATTTCGCCGCGCCGAGCGCGGGCCTAACCGACATTATTCCTATTCCATCAACAGAGCCGACCGCGCTCGAAAACACCAAGCTCCTGCGGCTGGATACCAACGGTTATGTCGAGAAAGCCGACCGTCACGGTGTCACTCTGTTACAAGCGAATCAGAATTCGTATTCCCGAACACTCTTCATATGTTTGTTCAGAAGTTCGGCAAATGCGGAGCGGACGAAGGGCTTGCGGAGGCTTGCGGTGAAGCCGTAGTCTTGGGGGCGTGCCATAACCGGGTCTTCGGCGTATCCGCTGGCGACGAATACAGGAACATCCGCAGACATTTTTCGAACGAGCGAGACGGCTTCTTTTCCGTTCATTCCGCCTGGAATGGTCAGGTCGAAAATCATGCCGGCAACGGGTTGGTTCGCTTTGACTTGGGAGGCAAAAAATTCAACGGCCTCTTTCCCGTCGGCTTTTTTCACCACGGTGTATCCGAAGGATTCGAGCATTTTGCCAAGTACATCCCGAATGGATTCCTCATCGTCCATAACGACAAACACACCGTTTCCGGAATGGCCTTTTCCCGTTTTTTCGGGCGGGGTTGAGGTGTTTTCATTGCACGCAGGAAGTAAAATGGAGAATGTGGTTCCTCTGCCGGGAACGGATTCCACATCTATCCACCCGTCATGGCGTTTGACAATTGAAAAAGAGGTTGCCAGCCCCAGTCCGTGCCCCTTGGGTTTTGTGGTGAAAAAGGGGTCGAATATACGGGGAAGAAATTCCGCCAGAATGCCGATTCCCTGGTCTGCGATTGTCACGCGAATATAGTTTCCCGCAGTGATTTCTGTGTTTGCCGCGTGTTCGCCAAGTACAATATTTTTCGCCGAAACCGTTATGGTTCCGCCCATGGGCATCGCCTGCTGAGCGTTGATCACCAGGTTGTCGATGACCTGACTGATTTGATTTTTGTCTATTTCACTCCTCCACAGAGCGGGGTCGATATTGAATACCGGCGATATAGAGGAACCGCTCAATGCGAATTTTACGGTGTCATGTAAAAACGAGGAAAGAAGTATGCACTCCTTTACCGGGGTTCCGCCTTTCGAAAAAGTAAGCAGCTGCTGGGTTAAATCCCGGGCTCTGTCCAATGTATTCAACGCCTTCAACAGGTGCTCTCGCGCCTTGGCACTGTGGGGTTCCGCGCAGGCCAGGTCGACGTACCCGAATATTCCTCCTAACAAGTTATTGAAATCATGTGCGATACCGCCTGCCAGAATGCCCAGTGATTCAAGTTTCGCGGTTTTTTGAATGGCGTCCGCCATGCGTCGTTTTTCTGTGACATCTCTAAAAACCAGTACCACGCCGATGGTGCGACCGTTATTGTCCAGAATGGGGGCGGCGCTCTCGGAAACAATCCGTTCGTGTCCATCGCGGGAAACCAGAACTGTGTGATTGGTGAGCTCCACAACCTTTCCTTCCGTCAACACTTTCTGAACCGGGTTTTCACGACTGTTGCGGCTGAGCTCATGAATAATGGTGAATACAGACGCCAGTGGTTTTCCCTGGGCTTCTTCCAGGGTCCATCCGGTGAGTTGCTCCGCCACCCGGTTCATGATTCGAATCGCACCGTTGGTGTCGGTGGTAATCACGCCGTCTCCGATGCTGCGAAGCGTGGTTGCGAGTCGTTCTTTTTCTTCTTCGATGGCCTGCTTTGCCTGATGCCAGTCGGTAATATCTTCTCCCGACGACAACGCACCGACCAGGTGCCCGTTGGTGTCGTGCAGAAGCGTATTGTGCCAACGAATTCGTTTGGTTTCACCTGCACTGGTTCTGACCGGGTTCTCATAGTGGGTCACATTCTCGATTTCGCCATTCATGAGTTGTTTGAAAACGTTTTTTACCGCCTGCAAGTTTGTTGTCGGCAGGCAGGTGTCAAACCAGTTTTTCCGATCAGTTCCCCTTTTGCATATCCCAGCATGGCGTGACCGTTGTCGTTGAGCAGGGTGATATTTCCCTCTCTATCGAGAGACATAATAATTTCTGCGGCAATGTTCAGATATCGCTCCGCAGCCGTTTTGCTTTCCATCAGCGCCTGTTCTGACATTTTTCTTTCGGTGATGTCCATATGGGTGCCGAACATCATCAGCGGTTTTCCGTCGGTAGTGCGGGTAATGATTTTTCCGTGGTCGTATACCCATACCCAGTGGCCGTTTCGGTGGCGCATTCTGCATTCACATGAATACCAGGGAAGTTCCCCGGAAAAATGTTTTTCGAGGAGTGCTCCGGATAGTTTCAGATCATCGGGATGGGCCAGTCGCTCCCAGGTATCGATGTTGATCGGCGCGAGATCTGCGAGTGTATAGCCCAGAAATTCGGCCCACATCTCGTTGAAGGCAACCTCTCCGGTTTGTATGTTCCATTCCCAGGTACCCACCCGGGCGCCCTCTATAATACCGATGAGCCGTTCCCGTTCTTCGGTGAGCAATTGGTTTTGTCGCTGCAGTTCTGCGATTGTATTTGGGGAGGTCTCTGTCATTTTCGTACGTACAGTCCGTTTTGTGAATTCATAATATTATGGTGTTTTATTAAATTTAGATCAAAAGAACGATTGCGCAATAGAACTGTGCCTCCAGGCGACGCAGCGGAGCGGGTACGTCATTTTTTTCAATGTGCATGTCCGCCCACTTTAAAAGAACGACGCACATACCCTTGTCTGGAAAATATTGTCAAATATGGAGCATGTGATGAATAACCGATTTTTTGTAGTTGCGATGGTTTTTATGGTGATTCTGATCGGGGGGTGTACATCTGGTTTGTACATCTGGTTCGGGCGGCTCAACCATTGACACCGGGGAAGGGGATGCGGATTCGGACAACGACTCTGACGCGGACACAGATTCTGACAGTGACACCGAGGCCAGGACAGTCAAACCACCATGATTGATAATCGGTCGATCAATGAGGGAATCGGTATTCCCGCGACGCTTCACTTGTGGGGCGACAATTCGTACTTTCAGGATATCACTATTATGAACAAAGCGGTTTACGGAGATACGGCATCTTATTCCGTTACCGGTCGTCACGTGGCGCTCGTGGAGGAGAGTGACAATAACATTTATAAGAACGTACGGTTGTTGAGTACTCAGGATACCTATTACACCCGGGGGGACAGAAGCTATTGGGAAGGCGGGGAAATTCACGGCACCACCGATTTTGACGGAACCTACGTTGATACCCTTTTAACAGAGGGTGAAGCGGCGCAATACACCATTGAGAATGTGCTCGGCGGCTGGGATCCGCAGCAATACACCCGGCAGGTGGCGGCGCCGACCGCGACTCAGAGCGGCACAACCGTTACGTGGAATGCCGCATCGAACGCCCGCTGCTGGGTGGTATTCCGCAATGGCGTCTATGTCGACGGTGTGACCACCGCCTCTTACGACATCTCTTCGTTCTCAGCGGGAGACACCATTACCGTTCGCGCCGCCAACGAAATGGGCGGTCTGGGCGCCGCGTCCAATACAGTGATTCTGCAATAGCATCAAGACGTGCGCGAGTATTTCGGATAGTGATGCGGTCGACGTGGGGACCGGGTGCGATTTGTTCACGTCGGCAAAAATGATTTCACTGAAATCGAGAAAAAAAATTATCCTGAAAGGTTCGGGGCCGGTGACGACAATACATTTTGATGCGTCCAATTCTGTCGTATATGACAAGGAGTACATCATGCACCTGAACCAGACCATTTTATCTTTCGCGATTGTATTATTTATTGGCGTTGTATTCAGCGTTTGGAGTTGTTCCTCCAGCGATGCCTCTGCTGAAACAACCAACCCGGATTCCGATGCAGATGCCGATGCGGATTCCGACACGGATACGGACAGCGACAGTGAAACATCAAGCGACGATGGCCCGCCTTCGACTGATTCGGACTTCGGCGGGTTGACGGATTCCGGTTCCGATACGGGGGGCGACACGGATTTTTCAACGGACTGCGCGGTCCATAATGATGGCTGGACCACCTTTGTGTTTGTGAATCTGTGCGCGGATAATGTGACCTTTGAGGGGAGCAATATTGAGCCCGGTGATCTGCTTCCCGGACAGTCGGATTGTAGAGATTTGGGTTCGGATGTGGAGGCGATTTCTTCGATACGGTACTGGGGCTACATTGGACCCAATCCCGGAGGGGAACATCACACCCTGGCTGAATTTACGATGAATACCGATTTTTATGATTTCGATTGGTACAACCTGAGCCATGTGGATGCGCACAATCTTCCGATGGCCATCGTTCCATTGGAAGCATCCGATGATTGTCGGTCACTTGTGTGCGCGGATGAACTGTTGAGTGAATGTCCGCAGGAAGGTCAGTTTTATGTGGACGGTGAACTGGTGTCGTGTGTCAGCCCCGACCGGGACAATCCGGATAGCGTGGTTGCCCGGTATTTCGAACAAAGCTGCGCCGACGCGTATTCGTGGTCGGGCGATGACGCCGAATCGATGGCCGCCTGCGCGGGGGAAGACTACGCAATCGTGTTCTGTCCAAACTCATAGCCAATTGTCCGAAGGAGAGAATAATGAATAAACGAGTTGGGTTACTATATTTATTTGTTTTATTGGGGTTTTGGGGGTGTTCATCCGGTGGTTCATCCGATGCGGATACCGAGGCGGATTCGGCGAGTGACGATGGCCCGCCTTCGTCTGATTCGGACTTCGGCGGGTTGACGGATTCGGAAACGTCATCAGATGTGGATACGGACAGCGATACGGATTCCGACACGGATAGCGATACCGATTCCGACAGCGACAGCGACAGCGACAGTGACACCGATACCGACACCGACAGTGACACCGACACCGATACCGACACCGACAGTGACACCGACACCGACAGTGACACCGACAGTGACACCGACAGTGACACCGACAGTGACACCGATTCCGACAGCGACAGCGACAGCGACAGTGACACAGACAGTGATAGCGATACGGACAGCGACACCGATAGCGACACGGATGGAGATATTCAGAAATCGTGCAAGCGAGGGGTGGCTTATGGGCACCACAGCGTGGCCGATATGGAAGCGCTCGCTCCCGGAGTGAGTTGGTGGTACAACTGGTATTTTTCTCCGGACAGCGGTCTCGGTGATACCTGGCGTACGTTGAATGTTCAGTATGTGCCCATGCGTTGGGGGGCTAATTACAGCATCACCGATGTGTCGAACGGTATTCCGGACGGCGCAGATACCATTTTGGGATTTAACGAACCGAACTTTTTTTCACAGGCCAATCTGTCTGCAACCGATGCCGCCGCCATGTGGCCGGAGCTGGAAGCGGTGGCCGACGAGAAGGGACTGTTTCTGGTTTCTCCAGCGGTCAATTTCTGCGGCGGCGGCTGTCACAGTGCCGGGCCGGTGGAGTACCTGAATGAGTTTTTTGCCGCATGTGACGGCTGCCGAGTGGATGCCATCGCAATCCATATTTATGTGGAGTGCGACGAAAACAGCGCGGGGCTGCAAGATAACCGCGCCCAATGGCTTATCAATCATGTGGAGATGTACAAGGGGGCATTTGACAAACCGTTGTGGCTGACCGAATTTGCCTGTTCAGGGAACCCGTCCACTTCGGAGCAACAGGCGTTTCTTGAGGATGCCGTCGCGTATCTGGAGAACGAGCCGCGCATTGAACGATACGCCTGGTTTGCAGGGCGGGCCGACAACATGGTGAATGTGGATTTGCTGGGCGATGACGGAGAACTGACGCCGCTCGGGCAGGCATATGTGGACGCGCCGTACAACGAGTCATGCCCGTAGATGAGCAAAATGACCGAAAGGAACAAGGAATGAGAGCAACGTTTTGGTTGACCCGGCTGTTTGTGTCAGGTTCGATATTGCTGACGACGCCGTGCTGCAGCGATGACAGGGGTACAAATTCCGATGCCGGTACGGATGTGTCAAGCGACGATGGCCCGCCTTCGACTGATTCGGACTTCGGCGGGTTGACGGATTCGGAAACGTCATCAGATGCAGATGCGGACAGTGACCCGACAGAAGCGCATCCGACCGACGGGTCTCCGGTGTCGAATGGGGGAACAATGACGTTTTCGAATATCGGAGCCCCCGGGTGGTGGCCGCGACGACTCGACAAGCCGAACGGAGACCCCGCCTGCACGTACAAAGACGGCACCGATACCTGGGGCGGGGTGTGCTGCATGGAAGAACACTACACAACCAGTGAGCATCTGGCGCCCTTTGACGAAGAGATGATATTTATCTTGAAAGCGTTGAATGTGAAGCAGCTGGCGGTATACCAGCCGTCCAACAGCGACGACGCCCAATGGAACCGGGTATCGTTTTTTGATGACCGGAAGAGCGCCGATAATTTTACGTTCACCCAAAGCGGCGATGACAGCGCGTTGTTCGACGGTGTGCTGGTTCACGATGACTGCGTGTGGTACGTGATGCAGAATCAGCCCTTTGATTGCGACAATTTTGATGAATACTTCTGCCCTGACGACCCGGGGATCAATCATTTGGGATGGTCCGGTTCCAAGCTGATCACGTTTTTAGGCAATATGAATGTCGATGATGCAGAAGTTACGTCATGTGGAGGTACGGACCAGGGGCACGCGGGGCCGTGGGTGGCATTTGTATCTGCGGAGCTGATTCGCGACGGTGCGCGCAAATGGAACGGGCTGTGCAACTGTTACTCCAAGACGGGCAGCGTGGGGGACGGCTGCGGTGAGATCAACGTGTTCGAAGTGGTGATGGATAACAATGATTATTCGAACCGGGAATTCATCAGCACGGGAATTCGGTCTTTCCAGAACGGTCATGTGGGGGGCAGTGTGTGCGGTGTGGGGTGCGATCGCGAAGACTACGCCGATGAGGCCGAGGTGGTCGATGCGTGCTCGCAAACCGCGTATATCAGTGGACCGGAGGTGGTCTCCGGTGGGAGTTCGGACGGATGCCCGGTGTGGAAACGGCCCATCGGAGATCGTTTCTTCATGATATTGCTCGATGAAACAACACGCACCATTCAGGTGGCGATTCTGCACCCGGATAACCTTCCGAACGGAGTTCAAGAACTGTTCCCCGGTCTTCCCACGCACATTCAGCGCGACACCGTTGACAACCTGATACAGCTCCGACTGCCGTGAACACCGCACCATATTGTTGCGACGGAGTCGGTATACTCGTATACTGAAATTTTCTGGACAACAATTGGAGGTGTTCTATGAGAACGAAAAAAAAGGGAATGTCGGTTTTGGTGTTTTGCTGCCTATTGATTTCTATTTTTATCTTGGGTTGCACTGACGACAGCGGCGACAATGAGTCGTCTTCGTCGGACGCCGACGCCGACGCGGATGCTGATAGCGATAGCGATACAGACACAGATGCGGATACTGACACCGATTCTGATGCGGATACTGATGCCGATACCGACAGTGATTCAGATGGCCCGGACTGCGCGGCCGCCATGCCGAGCGAGGGCGTCACCGTAGATCTGACTTCGTGGATCAGCGGGTCGGCGTTCGGCGATCTTTCTTACGGCGGCTGGACAAATGGAAACGGCGGAACCATCACCTACTTTCCCGATGCGCCCGCGTTTGCCGCATCGTGGAACAATAGTGAAAATTATCTGGCCCATCTCGGTCTGGATTTCGACGGCACCCGGAGCTATACCGAATACGGAACAATCACTGCGGAATTCGTTGAGAACAAATCCGGCGATGCCGGCAACTTCTCGATGATCGGCATGTACGGCTGGACGCACAACCCGTGCGTGGAATGGTACATCAACGAAGATTCGTACAGCGGGTTGTGGGGTTTTGGAGATGTCACAACTGTTATCGACGGGGCGACCTATTACATATCGAGCAACGAGACCACCGGAACCGACGGCGCCAATGCCTGTGAATCCGGGCATACGGGCCCCTGGACGCAGATTCGCAGCACCCGCGAAAGCGCGCGTCAATGCGGGATTATCACCGTAAGCGACCACTTCGACGCGTGGGCGGGGCAGGGGTGGAACCTGGGGAATCTGACATCGGTTCACATCAATGTAGAGGTCGGCGGCGGTGTGGGCAGCATCGAGTTCCCGGTAGCAAACGTCACCACGAGCAACAACTGAAACAAAAAATTGATTGGCGGGGCGGTCCCGGAACCGATTGTGTAATTTCGGGGGATTGTCAGTATGAGTGGTCGTTGCCGATGCATGACAGAGGGGACGCATGACAGAGGGACGCGACGAGCTTTCGTACCTTATTTGGGAGAAAACCCCAAAAGGTCGGATTAGTTGGCCCGTCCCCAAAGTCCTCTGTGCGCTATCGTGTTGACGTTTCACTATCTTCAGAAAAATCGTCGGCAATATCAGGGATTTCAAGTATCTTGAGCGTGTTTTCCCAGATTGGGATAGTTTGTGCCGGATCAAAAACTCTTTTCAATTTGTTTTGAATCTTTGTTTTCGAAATGTACGCACCGTTGACATTCTCGAACTCCGATGCCGTTGCCAGCTTGAGCACCCGTGTTGCACCTTCGGCGGGTTTGGGCAAGAACAGATTCAAAACAGCGGTAAACCACCTCGGATACTCGCGAAACGCATTGGTGCCCAATACACCCGGATGAATTGCATTCACTGAAATCTGTTTTGATGACAACTTTTTTGCCAGCACCACAGTGAAGTGAATCAGCAGGAGCTTGGAATTGGCATATGCCATGTCTCCATTGAATTTTTGCGGTGTGAGGAAATTTTCCATATCAATTTTACCCTTCTGATACAGTTCAGAAGATAGATTAATAATGCGTGCGGCTTCGCTTTTTTCCAGTGTTGGCAAGAGTAAAAGCGTGAGCAATACCGGTGCGATATAATTGACAGCAAAAGTCATCTCGATACCGTCGTCGGAGATTTCTTCACTTCTTTTCACTATACCGGCGTTGTTTATCAGTATGTCGATGGCAGGAAATGCCTCGCACAGTTGCCTGGCGACATCTCGCACCGACGTCTGGCTTGCAAGGTCCGCGTAAAACAACTCTATTGCATCGTTTTTTGCCCTTTCCACGATCTCTTTTTGCGCCGCTCTGGACTTGTCGCTATTCCGAACCACCATGCCTATGCGGTATCCCCGCGATGCCATTTGAACTGCTGTTTCCTTGCCGATGCCATCGCTGCATCCTGTAATTACACAAACCTTTTTACTCATGTCAGTTTTCCCCGGTGTTGTCACTCTCACTGATGATGCGCTTTCGCCATAGAAATGTGTTCTTTCATTTGCTGGAGTGACATGTCGTGCTCTTTGGCCATCACCTCAAGCTCCGTGTCAGTAAACGATTTAGTCAGCAGGATCTTATGGATTTCAGGGTACGTCATCGATTCATGATCGTTGAGGTGTTGCGTCAATTCCTCTACGGTCATGTTGTGTTTTTCTGCCATGGCTTTCAAGTCTTCTTCTGTGTGTTGCATCATAATGTAACTCCTTATTTTGCGGTTGTGGCCAATAGGCCGGTTCCCGGTAGTTGGATAGCCACAATAACGGCTACAGGTTACATTTTGCATCCTTACACAATGTCAGACTCAAGCGCTTTTTTCGTTTTTAAAAAGTTTTTCTCGATGATATCCAACTCGTCCAGTTTGAAAGCGCTGGATTTATACACCCGAATCATCGTCATGAAAGAGGCGAGATAGGCTTCGTTTTCCAGCATCGGAACCAGTTTTACGAGGCGTTTGTATGACGAAACCGCTGGTTCCCTGAGCACGATAAATGTACGGAGCAGCGTGATGATTTCCCGGTGCTGGTCGTGTTCAGGTGGTGGAGACTCATCATCTGGCAAAACCGCTTCTCCGTGAAACGCTGCACTCATTTCTCCCAATCGCTGATGCAGGGTTTCAAGGGTGCCTTGGGCATCTCGTTCGCTGATCACATTTGTGCTTTCCTCCACAAGTTCGCCAAGCAGCGTGAGATACCGCCCCTTGTTTTTCAGCATTTGCGCATGTATTGCAAACTCCTCCCGAGTGTCGTCCAGTTTCAGCAAATCCGGAATCTCACGCAAGGTGAATCCCACGAGTTGCAACAGGTTGATGTAGGTCAATCGCTCAACATCGCGCTTACTATAATATCGGTATCCGTTCGCATCGCGGTGCTCGGGACTGAGTACTCCCATGGCGTCCAGATGTCGTAGCGAGCGCACCGATGTGCCAATCTGGCTGGCCACTTCACCAATTTTGAACATTTTCTCTGACACTTCTGTCGCCCTTTGCAATTTTTTGATGCTGATGTTGTACCATAGGTTCTTCTCGCTCGGTAGTGGGTGTATCGCTGAAAATTGGGCGTAGCCTTGGTCGTTTGAGGGGGCTCATAGGGGACGTAGGGCTCACAGGGGACGTAGTCGAGTTGGTAAAGTTATTGGGGCTCACAGGGGACGTAGTCGAGTTGGTAAAGTTATTGACAATATGAAATAGTCTGCTACTGTCTTTTTATGCCTAGAACAGCGAGATTAGATGCGCCGGGGATTCTTCATCATGTGCGAGGGCGAGGGGTAGAGCGCAAGAAGATATTTTTAAATGATTATGATCGCCGGGATTTTCTTGGTCGGCTTGAAGCGGCCTGTGAGGGTGGCGCTGCTACTATTTATGCCTGGTCGCTGATGCCGAATCATTTTCATTTGGCGATTCGCACGGGGGATTCACCGCTTTCTCAAACAATGCGTAAATTGTTGACCGGGTATGCGGTGTCGTTTAACCGGCGCAACAATCGAAGCGGACATCTGTTTCAGAATCGGTACAAGTCGACGGTGGTCGACGAGGAACGGTACTTCCTTGGATTGGTGAGATACATTCATTTGAATCCGGTGCGCGCGCGGATGGTGGATTCGGTTGCGGATTTAAAAAGCTATCCGTGGACCGGGCATCGGCAGTTGATGGGGAAGGGCGGTTTGAGCGTGCAAGACGTTGACACTGTGCTGGGGCGATTCGGGGCAACTGTCGGTGCAGCGAGGCGGGAATTGGTTCGGTTTATGGAAATGGATGAGGAACGCGCAGAGCGCAAGATGTTTAAAGGCGGAGGGCTGATTCGCAGCGCCGGTGGCATTGAAGCGTTGCAGGAGATGGCAAAGGAGAAGTGGGCACACGATGATCGGATACTGGGGAGCGGCAGTTTTGTGGAGTTTGTTCTCAAGCAAGCAGAGGCAGATATTCCTTTGCAAACAGTGTCACTTCAAGAACGATATGCCTTGCTTGAGAAAGTGGTAGGCCAAATTTGCAGTCAGGCAGATTTACGGCTGGATGAGCTGACCGGTGGAGGGCGACGAAAAGAGATTGTTGTCGCCCGTCAGGTGATTTGTTACGTGGGCGTAAAACAAATTGGGCTGTCCGCTGCAGCAATCAGTCGCTACTTGAATATTTCAAAAATGTCTGCATCGACTGGCGTGCAAAAAGGTAAAGAACGAATAGCTGAGTATGAAATTTGTCTATAATAACTTTACGTTCTTTAATACGTTCCCTATGTGCCCATGGAATTGTTCAATACGGGCAACTGTCAACGCACATGCAGAAACCGTAGTCATCGCAGCATCGAACGCGCATCCCGTCGCAATCAGATGGCGTGCAGGCATCCTGACACAGGCAACCGGTCCCAGTACAACAGCTGTCGAGATAAAGCCCCTGACAGCTGTCCAGGCAGTCGCCGCACGCGCTGCTTTGCGTGCTTGATGAATCACCGAACACCAGCGTTGCCAAACAGTCGCCCTCACACCCATTTACAGCGGCGCCTACCCCGTAGCCGTCTTCATTTTCACAATGAAGATACCAATGGCTGCTCAGGCAGGACCAGTTGTCCACCTTCGAGTTGAAAGTCAGCGAACCGTTCACATCTACACTTTGAATTTCATTGTCATCGGCGGTATTTATCGGGCCTTCCAACGTACAGGCAACGGCATTTTCAGTGCTCCAGGTGAGTATCACTTCATCGCCTTCGGCCACACAGCCCGAAGAACCGCTGAAGGCCGAAATGACCGGCGCATTTTCAGGCTGACATGCGGTCGTTCCTCCAAAATCCCATTCAGCGCAAACAACATCTTCACATCGACAGTACTGTAGATATGCCTCAAATGACGCCCCGCATGGTTTGTCACAACGGTCCAATGTGGCACTCTGTCTGTCTTCACGCTCCTGACAACTGGCAGATCCCATACACCATGTAAAACTTCGAAGCGCCTGGCTGCATTCTTCCTGAGCACTGGATTCCCAGCGTTCCGCCAGAGAGACGACACATTCAAACATACAGATCTCCATTGGCGTGTGATCGGGATACACCTCCCGGTAGTAGCTGTCGTCATATTCCCCAGTACAGAGATCACAACAACGACGCCCGCAAATCTGGTCATCCGACGCGGTAAACTCATCAACGTTTTCATAGTCACAATAATTCACAGCTGCCAGAGGACTATTCACGTTTAAATCGGTGTCATTTTCCGAATCATCATCGGCGACAACGCTGCTTTCATCACTGCCGCAACTCCAGACCATACTCATCGCCATCACGATGAAAACGAATTGTTTCATGATTCTGTCCTTTCCTTGTGAGGTTGTAAAAAGTCATATCATATTACCCTTTAGGCATTTCATAAGCCATATCGTTTCTGCCGTCCACTCAGCATAGTTGCTGATTTTTCGTCCACATTTGAGTTCATGCTCCGGAAATTAGCATTTATCCCTGGAAAAATGTATCAGAAATTGTTTTTGATATTCCGAGTCATTGGAAAATTTCACGTCATATTTTGCAAAGGCATATTTTGCAAAGGCACCCTAAAGGGTACTCCCTAAAGGGTACTCCCTAAAGGGCACTCTACCCATTCCGAAGTAATTGAAAACATATGGAAAATTTTTTGTGCAGATTCGATTTCGTTAGAGGTTCGTTGACTTCTTTGGGGCTGTTTTCAATCTCGGGCAATTGTAAGCGGAGATGTTTGTGTTTGATCCTGTGTTTGATCCCGGTTTGACGGAAGAGTTGTGTAAAATCGGAATAAATTTGTTTGGCGGAGGGTTTTTTTACGCATTTTGAATGCACCTGTGCCAGGGAGAATGTTTACGTTTTGTTTTGGCTACGTGCTATGCGCCGATTGGTTTGTGCGTGGTGGGCACATAACAGCCGTCCGGCCAGATGATTGGGGGGGCTTGTTGAATGTATTTGGCATACGCCATGTCAGTGGTTTTCAAATCCAACCCTTTGAAATTCGGAGCATCGTTGAAGTATTCGATGAGGCTCTGGCAACAGCCTCGATAGAGGCTGACGAACAGTCTGTATTTTTCGTACAATTCTTCTTTGCGTGCTTTACAAAACGACATGATTTTGAATCGCGCGCCACGGGCAGGCGCTTTAGGTCGGTCAAACGGAGACTGGGCGAGCACGCGCTTCATTCCCATGCTTGTGGTTGCCCCTCTTTTTTTTCGTGCGAGCCGACCTGCGTTGGATATCAATTCAGATAAGTATTTGACTCGTTCGTTTACGGTTTTGTCGTGCAACATGGGAGGCGTCGTGAGTGCAAACGAAAACTTCTCTTCAAATTTGTTCCTGTCTACTTTTCGTCCGTGACGTTTTGCGTCGTTGTACTTCGAGACATTGAGCCCTTTGCCCACAACGATGCTGTTGTTTTTCTGATAAGGCACCGAGCTGACCCCTCCCCACATGGCGGGTTTGGCGACGAGCCCGGCAGCCACGGGATTGGCCGCGATATATGCGCACCGGTTCCAAAATTCATCTTCTCCATCGACGATGAGGTCGTCGTATTCGCGGCTCCAAAACTTTCCTTTGCGTTTGTGTATCTTGTTCACTGCCTTGGCGAGATTGCCTTGAAAGTAGCCCATAAAGTCGGCGAGTTCTCCTTCGGGATCTTGCAGCAGAAAATGGAAATGATTCGACATAAACACAAACGAAAACAGTTTAATGTGTTTCCCCTTTTTCTCTTTGGCTTTGGCGAGCCAGAATAGAATTAGTCCATTGATTTTTTGAGTCGGCAACAAAAAGAGCATCTCATGCTCTGTGCGATTGGTTACAAAATGAACAAACTCTTCTTTGTGCCATCGAATCATTCTTGCCATGCAGTCTCCTTTCTGCGCCCCCACTACTCGACCGCTGAACGAAAATGTTGCAAAATTTCTTCAATAAAATGAATTATTCAATGTTTTCAATCCCTTCGGAAAGGGTAGGATGGCTTTTGCGGGTAATCGAGAAGCTAGGTGGGCAACACAAATACACGAAGTTTCTCACTATAAAATTACTGTTGGTACTGCAGATAGGGCGGTAAATCCGGTAAATCCGTTGAAGGATTCTTATAGTTATGAAAGATATATGTTGGACTAAATGTAAAGGGAGCAAGGTGATTATGAAGCAATTATTTTCAATTGTTACAGCAATTGCAATGATTTTTTTATTAACATCATGTTCGTCATATTGGCTCAGGAAACTTGAAAAAAATGCCGCAGGCAAGCCATATGATCAGCGAAAGATGGAGTGTTTGAAAACGAAGCTGTATACTTCAAATATACCGATGACGACAGAGAAAGCGATTATTGTTTTTGAGATTAAAAATACATGTGTTACGTCGCAAACAATTGTTCTTCAACAGACTCCGTTTAAAACTAGCTACTTTCCTTTTACATCTGATCAATTATTTGAAGTAGAAGATGGTCACGGGAAAACTGTCGAGTATAAAGGTGTATACGCGCGCGCGCGCGAAGCTAAACAGGGTCTCGTGGAATCTGCATCATAAATATTGACACCAAATCCTGAGAGGATCAGAGTGAGTTGATCGACAGAAAGGT
>JAFGXQ010000240.1 GCA_016936575.1 Deltaproteobacteria bacterium | reverse complement strand
GGCCCGACGCAGTGCCTGATAGTAATCGTTTTTACTGTCTTCGACGATTCGTTCCAGTGAGCTGTAAGGAACGTACAAATAACCAGCTCGAAGCAACAAAAGTGTGGTTAGCGCACGTGACAAACGACCATTGCCGTCCTGAAACGGATGAATCGCGAGAAAGCGTACGACAAAAGTGGCGATGACAAGCAGAGAATGGTCTGCCTTATCATTCAAGGCGGCACTGGTCCAGGAAATCAGGGCTTCCATAAATCTTGGTGTGTCAAAAGGAGACGCGGTTTCGAAAATAATCCCGATGCTGCGCCCCATATCATCAAATGCCTCAACGTTGTTTGAAACGGTTTTATACTTGCCGAGATGACGCCCATCCTTCTCAGAATAGCGCAGCAACATCCCATGAAGCTGGCGGATCAAATTTTCAGACAAATCCATATCTGCATAGGATTCAAAAATCAATTCCATCACATCGGCATAGCCGGCAACTTCCTGCTCGTCGCGAGATCGGAACGAATGTACCTCCAGGCCACTTAACAGGCGTTCAACCTCATCGTCTGTCAGCGTCACACCTTCTATTCTTGTGGAAGAACCGACTGACTCGATAGTTGCTATCCGTTTGAGCGCAGAAAGTCTCTCGGGGGCCAGATTTCCCAGAGCTTCCCATCGTCCTTTAAACTCATCAATTTCTCCGATAGCCGTAAGCAGTTCATGGGTAATACGTAATCCTGCCAGATAGTCCATGAAAACCTCCATTAAAACACCCATAATTATCCATAAAATATCTTTTTTGTCCAAAGAAATGGATAAATATGGATGAGTAAACCAATGGCATACTCTTGAACTCGATAGAAAAGAGACTTTCCATTTTTCGGGGATTCCGAAAGCCAAAGTTAGGGAGGTTGAATGGGTTCATTCGGGGGCCCAAAATCAAATCAAACCGGTTCTGTGTGTCCAACCTTCTGAAATCATGCACATTCTCTGCGCCTATTGATTTTATGTAAAAAAAATTCTCACACTGAGAGCGGTTTGTGAAATCGTCACTTTGGGGAGCTACTTCAAGACCTTGCAACCCAATTTGTTGCACGGCCTCTTCTGCGAAAGCGCAGTTCAATATATAGAAAGCCTCGTTGGTCTCCAACGGGGCTTTTGTCGTTTGGGGAGGCGTGCGAAGCGAGGACAATCGACGAGGATGCCGAAGGCACCGCAGTCAACCAGGACGTTGTTGTTGATTGTGATATCATGAGGAACATTATCTAGTTTGAACATGTTGCACAGACCAGTATTCTGGTCTATATTTGAACCATGTTGGCAAGCCATGATTGGAGGTGCACGATGAAAGATTTACAAGTATCAGAAGATATTCTCCCGGTTGGAGAATTCAAAACTCACGCATCCAGAGTGATTCGACAGTTGCAGGCGACCAAACGTCCATTTGTTATTACTCAAAATGGCAAGCCGGCAGCGGTGCTGATCACCCCATCCGAGTTCGACCGACTCAATGAGCATGCGGCGTTTCTCGAATCTGTCGACGAAGGATTTTCAGATTCGATTGCCGGACGCGTAATTGACGACAGTGCATTGACCGCCGAACTTGATGAAACATTTGGGCCGTTAGAACCATGAAGCTTCTTTGGACTGACCGGGCAAGACGGGACTTATTGAACATTGGACGATTTATCGCAAGGGACAATCCTCGCGCCGCACGTGCCTGGGTAGAGCGATTGCGAGATCGCGCCCGCAGAGCCGCTGAAATGCCCCTGGCCGGTAGAATTATGCCTGAACGGGCAGAGCAAGGAATTCGCGAGGTCTTCGTGCGTAATTATCGAATTGTGTATCGCGTATCTGATGACACCGTTCATGTGCTGACAGTTTTTGAAGGCCGCCGCCTCTTTCCCGATGATGCGGTCGCCGATTCCAATTCTGATGAGTAACCGGGGGCGCACGAGGCAGACGGAACGTGCCGAGCTTTTTTACCTTATTTGTAAGAACACCCAAAAGGTCGGATTGGTGGCCTGCCCCCCAGAGACATTTATGCTTTTCGACTGCATATCCAATGACGTATATTCAGCGAACGAGAATTCATCATGAAGACTCAGAATGAAAGAGGAAACAATGGGTAGAGCATTTGAATTTCGCAAGAATGCGAAACTGAAACGGTGGGGAAAGATGTCCCGCGTTTTTCCGAAACTGGGCAGGGCCATCACTGTCGCCGCGAAGCAGGGCGGTGGAGACCCGGATATGAACGCAAAACTCCGCTCGGCCATTGCCAACGCAAAAGCCGGGAACATGCCCAAAGACAATATCGACCGTGCGATTAAAAAGGCGCTCGGAAAAGGCCCTCACGGCGTTCAGGTGGTCGTCGAGTGTGCCACTGGGTTTCACTCATAGCAGCCGTTCGAGGAAGATAAATAAACGTCGTCTCGATGGGGCTTGAAAATCGGTCCGGGCAATGCTGCTACTCCCGTATTTTTTTTCGTCGGTTGTAGGCGCGACCCGGGTTGGTGAAAATCTGTTCTTTTTCAATCCAGATGTCTTCCAGCAGGGAGAGTTCATCTTCGATATTGAACCCGGGCTTGTCGGACGGCGCAATCACCTCGACAACTTCAAATGCGAACGACTCTTCACCGTCTTTTTTCCAATCGGCCTGCATCGCTTTATTGATGTGCGCTCCAATGGAAAGCGTGAACTGATGCTTGTTGAGCGGGCCGTGCAGGTTCAGACTGGAGCCCAGATACACGCGTCCGTTTTTCTGGTTGGTAATCCGAAAAATGCCCGCCTGCCTGGGTGCTTCCAGATAGGCGCGTTTGGCATCTTTTTTGGATGTATGTTCATCTATGGATGACGCCGTCGGATTGGATGTCATTTGGGGTGTCTCCTTCGAAACGCGGCGGTAATCTTGACCGCTGCGCGTTAGCAGTTGTTCTTCAATCATCATTCTGCGAATCAGACAATGATCATCGGCGAACGCGTGGATGCGTTCATTGACTTCAGATTCGTCATAGGTTCGTCCCTCCTGAAACGCAGGCAAAATCTCTTCGAGTACAATGCGCTGTTTGCGCCATTGCTTGGGCATCTGCGTCAGTCGTCCGTTTTTAAAAAACGCACGGATCACTTTCTGACGGAATTGTTTCAGTCGCTGCTGCTCCGCGGTTTTACCTTCAGTGGTCGGTTGAATGAATGCGGCCAGCGGCAGTTCCAGTATTTCAGTTCGAAGCGAGTACATCAGATAGTATTGAGTCTTGTGTTTTGACACCAGTCCGGCTTCATCCAGTTTGCGCAAATGAAACGAAATCGTTCCCGGCGATCGCTTGAGTCGCGCCGCCAGCTCTTCGGTACATTGAGGCGCTTCCAGCAGTGCGCGCGCAATTTTAAACCGGGTATCGTCAGCCAACGCCTTGAGTACGGCAACGCGCCCGGGCACAGACATTTGGCGAATCGGCATTTCTGATTCTATATCCATCAAATTAGAATAGCGATACCCAGGGGGACAGTCAAGCAAAAGTACCGGCCCATAAGATATGATTGGCGGGCGTCAGCGGCATCACGGACTGGCACAACGGGGGAACCAACTATCTCGATTTTGTGGAAAAATTAAATCACTCCCAGTTTTTTGCCCACTTTCGAAAACGCGGCGACGGCCTTTTCCATTTGTGCTTGCGACATGGCGGCGCTGATTTGGACGCGAATTCGCGCTTGCCCCCTGGGAACCACCGGATAGAAAAACCCCACCACATAAATGCCTTCAGCGAGCATTTCGGCCGCCATTTTCTGGGTCAACACAGCGTCGTAGAGCATAATCGGAACGATGGGATGGTCTCCTTCAAGAATGTTGAACCCAGCCTCGGCCATTTGGGTTCTGAACCATCGGGTATTGTCGCGCAGGGTATCGCACAGGGCGGTACTGCTGCTCAACATGTCGAACACCAGCGAACCGGCTGCCACAATCGATGGGGCGAGTGCATTCGAAAAAAGATACGGCCTGGAACGCTGCCGCAGCAAATCAATGATTTCCCGACGACCGGTGGTGAAGCCGCCGGAGGCGCCGCCGAGCGCTTTGCCGAGCGTTGATGTGATAATGTCTACCTTCCCAAGCACACCGCAATGTTCGGCAGAACCGCGCCCGGTGCGACCCACCACACCGGTGGCGTGACTATCGTCCACCATGACCATGGCGTCGTATTTCGCAGCGAGTTCCGTGATGCGATCGAGTTTGGCGATATACCCATCCATGGAAAACACCCCGTCCGTGGCGATAAGCCTGTGACGCGCGCGTTGTGATTCCACCAGCTGCTTTTCGAGATCTTCCATGTCGCCGTTGGCATATCGATAGCGCTCTGCCTTGCACAGGCGAATGCCGTCAATAATAGACGCGTGGTTGAGTGCGTCGGAGATCACTGCATCTTCCGCACCGAGCAGGGTCTCGAACAGACCGCCGTTGGCATCGAAGCACGAGGTGTACAGAATGGCGTCATCGGTACCGAAGAACCCGGCTATCTTTTTTTCAAGTGCTTTATGAATATCCTGGGTGCCGCAGATGAAGCGCACCGACGACATGCCGAATCCCCGCTCGTCCAACGCATTCTTTGCGGCGGCGACAATATCGGGGTGGTTGGAAAGCCCCAGGTAGTTGTTGGCGCAGAAATTCAGCACCTCACCCACTTCCCGGGTGGCGATGTCAACCCCCTGGGGGGTGGTGATGGTTCGCTCCGTTTTGTAGAGCCCCTCTTCTTTTATACCCGAGAGAATGTCTGAAAAGTGTTTGGTTGATTGTTCCATCTGCGCCCCTTTGTAACTCACCATTCCAGCACAACTTTGCCGCACTCGCCCGATTTCATAATATCGAACCCTTTTTGAAAATCATCGATGGGCAGCCGGTGGGTGAGTACGCCCGAGATGTCAAGACCGCTGCGGTACATCTGAGTCATCTTGTACCAGGTTTCGAAAAGTTCCCGTCCGTAGATTCCCTTGAGCACGAGGCCCTTGAAAATGACATGGTCCCAATTGATTGCCGTACCGTTCGGTAATATTCCGAGCAGCGCGATTCTACCGCCGTGGTACATGTTGTCGAGCATGCCTGCGAGCGCAGCGGGATGCCCCGATACCTCGAGGCCGATATCGAACCCGTTCGACATATTGAGGTCGCGAATGGCGTCTGAAATATTTTCGCGGCTGACGTTCACCACCCTGGATGCGCCCATCTGTTTGGCCAGGTTGAGTCGGTAGTCGTTCACATCGGTAACCACCACATGGCGTGCGCCGACAAACCGACAGATAGCGGCGGCCATAATTCCGATGGGGCCAGCCCCGGTGATAAGTACGTCTTCGGCGACCATCTCGAACGACAGCGCGGTGTGGGCCGCGTTTCCGAACGGGTCGAAGAATGCGGCGATTTCGGACGGCACGTCATCGTGAATGGGCCACACGTTGAATTCGGGAAGCACCAGGTACTCCGCGAAGGCGCCGTCCCGGTTCACCCCGATGCCCACCGTGTTGTGACACAGATGCCGTTTGCCGGCCCGGCAGTTGCGACAGTATCCACAGGTGATGTGCCCTTCACCGGACACCCGGTCTCCGCGTTTGACGTGGGTGACGCCGGGCCCCACTTCCTCCACAATGCCACAGAACTCATGCCCGATAACCAGGGGCAGTCGGAGGGTTCGTTCGGCCCAGTCATCGAATGCATAGATATGGTAGTCGGTACCGCATATAGCAGTGTGGGTGATTCTGATTTTCACATCGTTTGTGGTGCATTCGGGAATCGGAACGTCTTCCATCCAGATGCCGGTTTCGGCGCGTTTTTTTACCAGTGCTTTCATAGGGTAAATGTAGCGCGTTCGAGAATGCGGTGCACGTGCTTTATGTTGGTTTTGATTTTTGTGAACTAAACAGGGTCTCGTGGAATCTGCATCATAAATATTGACACCAAATCCTGAGAGGATCAGAGTGAGTTGATCGACAGAAAGGT
>JAFGXQ010000239.1 GCA_016936575.1 Deltaproteobacteria bacterium | reverse complement strand
GTCAGAATCCGAGTCGGAATCGGTGTCCGAGTCAGAATCGGAGTCGGTGTCCGTGTCAGAATCTGTGTCGGAATCGGAATCCGTGTCGGAGTCAGAATCCGCGTCGGAGTCAGAATCCGTATCACTATCTGAATCAGCGTCGCCATCAACATCCGCATCTGCATCGCCATCGGAGTCAGAATCGGCGTCTCCGTCTGCATCGCCATCGGAATCGGAATCTGCATCCCCGTCGGATTCAGTGTCACGCATGTAAATAATCGTATCAGGATCGCCAGTGCATGAAAGCAGAATAATTGAAGATAACCATAGAAGAAGAGATACCCTAACTAAGTTCATACTGAATGCTCCTTTTTAAGTCCAATCATGAGCAGCCCACCAAGACGGCAGCTTTTCATGTTGTGTTATGCGTTAATATTGTTGGTCAAAGCTGCGTAACGAGTTTTGACCAATACACTTATACTGTATTTACTATTCGGCTCCTTTTTACGTTCTTTTTCAGCGAGCCCATTAGAAAAACCTCAAAAGAAATAGTAGCGTTAAAATAGTGAAAATGGGGTGAATTTATTTCTACCCGCAGTTGAGTAATGTTGTCTGCAGCTTGAGATGCAACGGAAGACCTATTGTTGCATGCCCGTTAAATTGACCAGCGCTGAAGGGCAGGGAACTTCCGCCCAGTGAATTGCGGGGTTGTCGGCGGCTTCATACCAATCGACAAACCACTGACAGGCATCGAGCAATTCTGCTTCGAATGATTCATTGAACGTCTGCGTACAATAATTCAATACGCAGCTTTTTATTTGGTCAAGAGAGCCGCCCTGTGATTTGCAGGTAGAGAGCCAGCCGCCGTATTGTTGCCCGAGATCGCTGGAACTCCATTGGGAAGAGCAGGCGTTGAACGCCCCGACGCCGCCCCCGGGAACCATCAGGTCAAATTGATTGCCGTTCACGTCGTAGCCGATGTTGATGGCCTGAACAATCATGTGTTTTCCGGTGAGTGCGGTTGAACCCGCATCGCCGCCCGCGTGACTGGATGCGCCGACAAAATCAAACTGATAGCATTTTCCACATGTGGCTTGCCCCAGTTCGGCCGCGGTTGCCACGAAGCCGTACGACAACGAGTCGCTTACTGACCATGGCGTTAGATTGAAACACACATATGCGTTGCCCCCGGCGCAGGCAATCTGTGCGCTGTAATCCCACAGATACTGATCGCTCTGATCGCAGCTCTGCAGCGTACCGCCGGCGTTTCCGGTGTTCCCCGTCCATCCGCAATGCGGTTTGCAGCAGTCCCAGTATCTGGATGCCCAGCCGTCAGAATAGCTGGTGAGGTCGTCTACGGTATTGTCTGTATCTTCTTCCTCAGGCGGTTTCGTCGGGTTGGGTGTCCCCTGAGCTGCACTCGTCAGTATCGGCATCAGAGTCGGCATCTCCCGAAGGCGGCGTGAATGCGTCTGTTGTATCGCCTTCTGTACAGGCCGTGATAAAAGAGAGAAAAAGATAGGTAAAACCGATAGATAAATAAAAAGTTCGGTGCATAATAACTCCTTTTAAGCGCCCCCGAAAACTGTCGTTCCCAACTGTAAAAAATGCTCACTTTCGCGAGTACAGATATACTGCAATGCGGATTTCGAGAAATTTCGAGTCTTTTTTTCAGTAATGTTGAAATTTGAACGCGTAGTTCTGTTAGAACTGATCAACTCCTCAGCGGGCAGGAGTGCTTTGTCATTGTTTTCTTTGAGGAATATGGTAACGAGACAACGTTTTCTCTGATTCCATTCAGAGAGAAATTGAACCCGCATGTGAAAGCTACCAGGAAATATGTACAAAAAAAATTATCCCGAAAATGCACTCCAGGCGAAGTTTGAGGCGCAGAAAATCGCTTTTGCACCGATGGTTTTTCAGGCTGCGAAAGCGCTGTTGGATTTCGGCATCCTGGCGTTTTTGGACCAAGCGGAGAACGGTGCGACAACAAAGGACATATCAGAAGCAGTCGGGTTGTCTGATTACGCGGTGGAAACATTGCTTGAAGCCGGTTTGGCGGCGCGCATTCTGTACCTCGACGATACCGACACGTACTGTCTTACGCGGGTGGGATATTTTTTGATTCGCGATGAGCTGACTCGCGTCAATATGAATTTTGTGCACGACGTGTGCTACCAGGGAATGTTCCATCTTCAGACTGCGCTGCGCGAGAATCGTCCCGCTGGACTAGACCATTTCGGTGATTGGAAAACCATATACGATGCATTGGCGAATTTGCCGTTGAATGCCAGAAAAAGCTGGTTTGAGTTTGATCACTTTTATTCCGACATTGCGTTCAACCTATTGTTGCCGATTGTCTTTGAATCTAATCCGTTAATCGTAATGGATATTGGTGCCAATACCGGGAAGTGGACTGCGAAGTGTTTGTCCTACAGAGAGGATGTGCACCTGATCGCAGTGGATTTACCCGGGCAACTGCATGTTGCAGCCAAAAATATTGATGATGCCGGGTTTGCCGAACGGGTGACATACCTGCCCCAAAACGTACTAGGGGAGGACTCCCTGGGGCAGGGCGTTGATGTGATATGGATGAGCCAGTTCCTGTGCTGTTTCAGCCCTGAGCAGATTGTTCATATTTTCAACAAAGCAAAAGCCGCGTTGCACGAGAACGGCAGCATTTTTGTACTGGAGACTTTCTGGAACACGCAGCGTTTTGAGGCGTCGGCGTTCAGTTTGATTAACACGTCTTTATATTTTACGGCAATGGCTAACGGAAACAGCAAAATGTATCATTCCGATGTGTTGTTGCAATGTGCGGAGGAAGCCGGTCTGACGTGTGTTTCGCAGCGGGATGACATCGGTATTGCGCACACGCTGCTTGAATTGACCCATCGCTCTACCAAATAAATTTGTCATAATCGCCGGGCCAAAGCGACCGCTCTAGGTGAAGGAGAGTTTTCTTTCCAGAACTCTTTCGTCCAGATGGAACGGCTCAACAGCGGTTAGTCCCAGTACTGCCGCGCCTTGTTGAAGCAAAGCGTCTGTCGCATGGGTTGCGGGCGGCTCGGAAGCGCTTGCGGCGGCAGCTTCGAGAAGCGTCTGTTCCGGAATCAGTCCAATCAGTTCGGAGCTTGTCGCCGTAGTGCCCAGGGCGGTTGCCAATTGTCGAATTCGATTGAGCACAACATGAACTGGAGTTAGCCGTATATCTGTGAAATTCATGGTTACCTGGACGCATCGATAATGTTCCATCCACCATCCATCCGCTTTCAGATGTGAAAATTCTCCCGGAACGCCGCGAAATCCGGATGTTCGAATCTGTCTTGCAATATGCTTCGCGATGGAGACATCAGACGTGTCGAGATTCACATTGAACGCCACCAGGAACGGACGAACCCCCACCTGTACGCTTCCGGTTCGAGCCACGATTTCATTCCAGTGTGCCGGGCCGAAGTCCGGGGTCCACTTCGGTTGTGACAATTTTTGACGTAATGCTTCGTATTGTCCCTTTCGAAGTGACGCGAGTGAAAATCGACTTTCGTGGGTTGCCGCGTCACCGTAAAGATACACCGGGATTCCAAGAAGGCCGATACGCCGGCCCAGTTCTCTCGCCGCAGCTACGCATTCAGCGGTTGTGATGTTCCGAATCGGTATGAGGGGGCAAACATCAACCGCACCGTTTCGAACATGCTCACCGGATTGGCTGCGCATGTCTATCAGGTCACCGGCGGTTTTTACCAGCTCCAGCGCGGCGCGAATCACATCGGCGATTGACCCCACAAAGGTGAATACCGTGCGATTGGCGTCCTGGTTTGAATCCACATGAAGGAGAGATACTTCAGGTACTTGCGAAATTGCCGCAGTCAGTTTTTGGATGGTCGCCGGATTTCGGCCTTCACTTACATTCGGGACGCACTCCACAAGATTGTAGTTTTCTTTTGGTGTCATATTTTTTTAATCAGGACAAAATGTGATAGCTCTTTAGTATTAAATTAAAATAAGTAGTACACCAATTTTCATGAATATGAAATTTCCGTATTGAATAGACAATTTTGTTCATGGTAAGCTCGGGAACCTATTATTTGAATCCATTTTTTGGGGATATTGTCCCGCTGAGAGGTCACGCATGTCTGAACTTGCAAAGTATCAACAGATTTTCGAACGCGATCCTACAGATTTGCATGCGTTTAACAACGTATGTACTGCCGCAGAGAAAGTTAAAGATTACGAGTACTTGACCGAGTTGCTGAAGTATCGAACGCAGATTACGGGTGATCAGCAAGAGATTGTTGACCTGCTGTTTCGGGCTGGCGTCGTGTATTTGGAGAAAATGAACGATATCGCGCGCGGCGTCGAAGTACTTCTCCAGGCATTCGATATTGACCAGACTCATGCGGGTATCGGTGCGCGGCTTGAGAAAGCGTATATCGACGCCGGGGATTGGGAGGCGGCACTCGCGATTATCGAAGGGCGTTTGCAGGCCCTGAATCAGGCCGATGTCGAAGGAACCAAGGTTTCGATTCGTTCTGATTTGCATCAGCAGGCCGGTGAATTGCTGGAAGATCGGATGAAGGACAATGACCGCGCACTGGCTCATTTCCGCAAGGCGATCGAGTTGGATAAAACCAATACCGCGGCACTGTCTCGCGCGCGTGAGATGTATGTGAAACTTGGAAAATTCAAGAACGCAGCCAAACTATGCGAGCTTGAAGCTCGTCTTGAGAAAGATTTGAATCGTAAAGTGTCGTTATACCGGGAACTTGCAAGCATTCTCGGCGATAAAATGAACGACAAGACTCAGGCGGTGACGGCGTTGAAGCGAGCACTCAAGGCCGATCAGCACAATGATGACGTAAAATATGAGTTGGCGCGTACTATCGCCGACGCACCGTTGGATCCGGTTCACGCCAAAGACCATAAATGGGCTTCTGACTATCTGACCAAACAGGCCAAACACACCCCGGGAGTTGAAGGATTGACCTATGCGTGCATCGCGATTCGCGCCTATCCGACCAATGACAAGGCAATAGCAGTCGCCGGTGCAAAAGCCAAGGAAACGCAAGAATTCAAACCGCTGATTGCAGAATGCAAGAAGGCATACGCAACGTTGTCTGATATTAACGAGCAGGCCCCGCTGATCCGGCGGATTGTAAAAAGTTATCTTCACCTTGGCGCAATGGGAGATGCACTGGCCTGGGCGGAAAAAATTGAGCCCGTGGCAAATGAGAAAGATTTGCAGCTCATTCAGAAGTTAAAGGAATCATCATCATCTGGCTCATTGCCGAGTCTTGACAGCGAAATTCCCGAGGCGAGCATTGAGTTGCCGGCGAAGACATCGACTGCACCGCCTCCGGTTTCGAGAAGTTCGGCCGCGCCTGCTTCGGCACCGATTGAATCGTCAGCCGCCGCAGCTTCGGTAACAGAATCGGCCGCTCCGATTCCGACTGAACCACCGGATGGCGTCAGTTTTGAAGACTGGCTTTCTCAGTTGCACCGGGATGCCGAAAAAGCGCGTCGCACCGGTGATGATGATCGCGCGGAAGAGATGATGCGCATCATCGTGGAGAATCGCCCCGGTGATCAGAAGGCCACCACCTATCTGGAGCGCCGCTATCGAGGCAAAGAAGACTGGCGTTCGCTTCGCGATTTGCTCGTGAAGTGTCTGGAAACTGAGGATTTTCCGGCAGCGGTGAAAACTGTGAGGTTGCGGCAGGCCGCGAAACTGGCTGAAGAAAATCTGAATGATCCCGGCGGCGCGATTGAAACCTGGTATCAGATTCGCGAACACGATCCCAAAGTTCGGGATGCCAAGGACGCCCTGGAGCGGTTGCTGGCCGAGACGGAACGCTGGGAGGAACTGGTCGCGCTGTATACCGAAGAAGCGGAAACGACCAAGAGTCGCTCAAAGAAAGTTGCGGCGTATCAGCGGTTGGCTGATATTTACAAAGTGCGTTTGAACGACGCTGCAATGGCGGCGGAGGCGTATAAAAATGTAATTGAACTCGCGCCGGATGATAAAGATGCAGTGGACGCGCTGGAAGAACTTTATCTGCGCGAACAGCAGTACGATAAATTGGTTCCGCTCCTCGACAAACGAGCAAATGACGCTCGCGACAAGGCCGAAAAGAAGACACTGATTCTTCGTTCCGCCACCCTGTTGCAGGAAAGACTGGGTCATTTTGAAGATGCCTACGAAAAAGCGAAATCCATTCTCGATATTCTTCCCGGTGACCTGGATGCCATAAATTTAATGGAAGGGGTGGACGAGGAAGCTGAAAATTGGGAACGGCTGGTAGAAACCCTTAATCTGAAGGGGCGAGTCACCAAAGAGCCTGAAGGAAAAATCGCTGCGTACAAGAAAGTGGCAACCATCGCCTCGGTGCGGTTGACGGATACCGGTCTGGCATTGAAAGCCTGGAATAAAGTACTTGAGGTTGACCCGGCAGATGTGGTTGCGCTTGATACGACGCTGAAATTGTATGAGGATGACGGCGAGTGGAATGAACTCGTTCGTATTCTTCGGTTGCGAATCGACAGCGCTGAATCCGATGTGGACAAAATTGATTCCTATAAAAAGCTGGCTGCTGTACTCGAAGACGAATTGGCGAGTCCGGAAGAAGCGATTGTAGAATGGCAGAATCTGCTGAAAATTGAAGAAGATGAAGATGCCCTCGGTGCCTTGGCCCGTTGGCACGAGTCAAAGGAAAATTATAAAGAGCTGGTTGAAATACTTGCTCGTCAGGCACCGATGATTGATGATCATGAATCGCGGTCCGATGTTCTGTTTAAACGCGCGAGCATTTTTTACCATCAATTGGGCCAGAAAGATACCGCTGTTGAAGAGTTGAAGCGCATCAATACCGATGTGAATCCCGCTCATGTGCCCACGTTGGGGTTGTTGCGAGATGTTTTGGTGGAAGCAGGAGACTACGAAGAGGCGGTGGAAATTCTGGAGCAGCAGATTGGGTATTGTCAGGATAAAGATGAGCTGAAAACGTTTCATGTGCTGCTGGGCGATTGGTGTCGGAACCAACTTTCTGATTTGGGACGGGCACAGGAGGCATACGAAAAAGCGGCGTCTATGGATATTACCGACGACGAATTGTTGGATACTCTGGATGAAGTTTTTGTTGAAGCCGAAGAGTGGGACAAGCTGCTGAAGATGATGTACGGACGGTATCAGCGCAGTGAGGACGACGAGGTGAAATTCGGATTTCTCACCCGGGGGGGGAAACTCTGCGAAGAGAAACTGTCCGATTCGAAACAGGCGTGGGGATGGTACCGACAGCTGTTCGATAATATGAGGCACTACGATGGGGCAATTGAGGAAGTGGAAGAAGCAGCTCATCGTATGTCATTGTGGAATGATTTGATTGACGTTTATAGTGTGTTGACCAAGGAGGGGACTGATTCGGATAAAGTTGTTTGGTGGTTGAAGATTGCAACGATCCTTGAAGAAAAAGTGAATGACCCTTCTCAGGCCCTGGAAGCGGTGTTGCGTGCTTTCGGCCTTGAACCCGACAACGAGGAGATGCTTGATAGTGTTGACCGTCTCGCGGTTACCGGACTGGCCTGGGATCGATTGGCGACAGTATATGCGGTTCTTGCCAAGAGAGCGCCGGATGCAGATTCAAAAATTGAAAAGTACCTTCGTCATGCAAAGGTGCTTTTTGAAAAAGGCGAACAGCCGTCAATGGCATTTGATGTGGCGCTGAAAGCGTTTGAGCTTGATCCTTCGAGCGAATCGATGCTGACGTTGGTTGAGGAAATCGGCGCAGCAGCAGAGAGATTCGAGGAATTGGTCAAAGTATATAAGGTTTGTGCCGATCGCGAGGAGGATATCTCCCGGAAGGTGGATTTGTTGTTGAGGTCCGCTGCCACTTGTAAAGAGAATTTGGATGACGGTGACGGCGCATTGGAGCGTACCCTGGATGCGCTGGTGGTTTCGCCCTTTGATGATGAGGTTGTCGCAAAAGTCTGGACGATGGTGCGCGATCTGGAAGCGGATTTAGTACAGACCGAAAAAGGGGTGTACTGGAATAAGCTCATAGATGTGTATCGTCAGCTTTCCGAAGCAAATCGACGAGAAACCGAAAAACAAGTTGGTTTCGCATTGGTTATTTCAAAAATATATGCGGAAGAGCTTCAGGAAAAATCACTCGCATTTGATTCCCTGAAAGATGCGCAGGCGCTTGCGCCCAATGATGAGAACACTATCGATAAGCTGGAGGAAATGGCCGGTGAACTCGATATGTGGGATGATTTAGTCGAGCATTATCGCGATATTCTGGATGAAACCTTCGAAATGAATACGGCAGTGATGTATCACCGTCGTCGCGCTAGAATTCTTTCTGAGCAGTTGGGGCAAAGCGAAGAAGCCGCTGAACATTACTGGCAGATTATACAGCTGGATGCTCAGGACGAACGCGCGTATGCGGCGTTGCTCGAGCATTATCAATCTGCCGAGAAATGGAACGATCTGGTGAATCTGCTGGAACGACAGTTGGATGCAGCATCAGATGATTCAAAGCGTCAGGCGTTACTGCTTCAGATTGCTGAAATTTGGGAAAATAAAATCGGCAATAAGTATGAGGCGAAAGACTGGTATGAGCAGGTGGTTACGATTTGGCCGGACAACGAACAGGCGATTGCTGCCATTGAGCGTCTTGCGTCCACCGGAAAAATCGAAATGGGTGACGACGATGACGATGAGTTGGACGAGGACATGGAGCAACTTGTGTCTATCGCGCCTCCTCCCGCTACTCCGGATGATGACGATGAGGATGAGGATGAGGATGAGGATG
>JAFGXQ010000238.1 GCA_016936575.1 Deltaproteobacteria bacterium | reverse complement strand
GATACGGACAGCGACAGTGATACGGACAGCGACAGCGATACGGACAGCGACAGCGATAGCGACACAGATACCGACAGCGATACCGATAGTGACAGCGACAGTGATGCCGACAGCGATAGCGATTCGGACACGGACAGCGATACCGACAGCGATACCGATAGTGACACCGATAGTGACACCGATAGCGATTCGGACACGGATGCCGATACCGACAGCGACAGCGACAGCGACACGGATAGCGACACGGACAGCGATGGGGATTGCCAGGGACCGGTTGCGGGTACATCAGGCACAAATCCATTGTTCTCAGCTTTCTATACTGCCGACCCGGCTCCGCTGGTACACAACTGCACGTTTTATATCACTTGCGGGCATGATATCGGAACCACCGGTTTTCTGCTGAACGATTGGTATGTGCTGTCGTCTACAGATATGGTGAACTGGTCTGATAACGGCGGCCCGGTGATGGGGTGGAATACATTCAGTTGGGCCAACGCCAATGCCTGGGCCAGCCAGATGGTGGAGCGAAACGGTACCTTCTATTGGTATGTTCCGGTGAACTATAATGGCGGCGGAATGGCGATTGGGGTGGCGACATCAAGCAGCCCCACCGGACCGTTTTCGGACCCAATCGGAGCACCGTTGGTTGATGATGCCTGGGAGATGGCAACCTGGAACTATGAATTTGATTATAATACGGCTTATACCATCGATCCCACTGTGTTGATCGATGATGACGGACAGGCGTATTTGTATTACGGCAGCTTCGGTCGCATGGTGATAGTCATGCTGAATGATGATATGATATCGCTTGCCTCCGGGCCTGGAACGTTTATTGAGCGCACACCCGCGAATTTCTTTGAAGCGCCGTTCGCATTCAAACGAAATGGCACATATTACATGATGTACGCTGCGGGAGCCAATCCGGCGGCAATACAGTATGTAACATCAGATAGTCCGATGGGACCATGGTCAGGGCCGACCCAGATTTTAGATCCGTTGCCCAATAACGGTCCCGACGCAGCCACCAGCCACCCCGGCGTCGCTGAGTTCGCAGGTCAATGGTACTTCGTATATCACCTGAGCGACGGCCCCAATGGCGGCGAAACCTACAAACGTGAGGTCGCTGTCGAAAAGATGTATTTCAATGCTGACGGTTCCATCCAACCCATTGTCCGCACCGATGGACTGAGCTTCTAGTAGTCAGTCAACCATACTTTGATGGGTAAATTGCGCTACTCCCCCTTTTTCAAAGTCAGCTTTTCTCTTACCCGACAGATTGATTTGACTGAGCTTCTAGAAGGATACGGTTGTTTGCGACCCACTGAGCGGAATCACGTATGCGCCCCGTTCCATGGTGTGGGAGAGGGAATAGCTGCCGACACCCGAAATGGACGCCGGTTGTTCTACGCGGAGGCGGGCGTTGGGGGTATAGCTGTCAGAGGCCGCCAGTGTGACAGAGACTTCATTGGTGTCGAGATTCAGCGACACAGATTCAAACTTTCCGGCATCCAGCGTCAGCCAAAGCCCGACCGGTGCCAGATAGATGCGTTGCCGGAAAGAATCTTTGGGTGCCACGGTGACGGTTGATCCGTTCTGACTCAGATTGCCGCCGAATGCGAGGGGACCGAAGTCCGGGTGATCCACAATGTATGTACCGGTGTTGTACGCGTGACCAAAGAAGTTCAAGCCCACGTCTCCGGTTCTGGAGTCCCAATCCATAATGTCGGGGAATGAGTGGAACGCCATCGACGGGAAACCATTGGGCTGTATGACGGATAATGTTCCCATCATACCGCCGTAGCCGATGCGCAGCAGATGCATATCGTCGGGATGATCGCGAAATTCGCTGAGTACCGGAATGGCATTCAGCGTTGATCCATAGTGATGAAGCATGCGTTCCAGCCGATCGATTTTCGAACCGCCGTATTTGAAATCCCAGTATCGGCGCGCACATCCGTTGTAGCCCCAGTGTGGAACAGTAGGCATGTACCCGAGAATAGCGTTCAGACATACTTGGGCTTTATCGTTGTATCCGAAATACTTGGTCCATTGGTACACTTCTTCCTGACCGGTGGAATCCCATGGCATCTCACTACCGAATGGATACGCTTGTGTGTTCCAGAGATCCGCGCGGGATTTCATGACCGACTCCAGTTCGGCTGCGTCCGCGGTAAGGTTTTCGCGCTGTAACTCTTTGAGCACCTCAACAAAAATGGAACCGTCCATCAGACCGAACTGCGAGTAATCGTTGCCGATGGTGGTCATCGCAACGCTGGTTTCGAAAGCCTGATTCAGATACCAATCCCACGTATGATGGGTCACCAATCCCTCGTAGTTCCGTGCCAATCTGTAGAGCGTAAGATAGAGCGCTGCAACGTGAGGGTAGTTGTACGAACGGGGAACCTGTTCAATATGAGCTCTCGGCCATGCGCCCCAGTAATTCCAGTCGATGCTGCTGTCGTAATACCCCGCTGGAAGTTCTGTCGGCTCGTAGTAAAAGAGGGTGCGTTTGATTCCGTACATCAATCCACCAGAATCGTACTGCAGATTTCCCCACACCGGTCCGTCCACAAATTGTTCGTATTTTTCGATTTGTGAGGCGTCCGGTTGCCCGGAAAGTTTCATGATACCCGCGAGCCAGGTAGCGCCGCCGTCGTCTCCCAGGCCGCATACCCAGGCTTGTTTCCACTGCGTGACAATATCGTTGGTGTCCATGTCGTAGGTCATTACCGAAGGCGCCCGATTAAAATAGTCACTGGTATCGCTGTACCACGCGTCGGTAGTGAGGAAATCGCCCATGTTTGAAACAGTTTCCGCCGCGGGCGCGGTGCCGAAGTAGTGTATCGTCTGACTCGCACCGTTCGCGTATATGACGGTCAATGTAGCGCGGCCGTTAGTGTTGCTTGTCATATCGTAGGTTCGCCATCCATTGACCGTTCCGTTTTCTGTAACCGTGAGGGCATTGGATGGTGAAACAGTCATTTCCGAAATGCTGTACGGATAGTTGATGAACAGTTTCCCTTCTACATCGCTGGGGAGAATATATCCGGGAATTCCCACTGCAACGGGGCGTTTGTTTTCGAGCAGGGTGGGTTCCAGGGTTCGTATTTCGTCAGACAACACAAAAGTCAGTCCAATCGTTTTACTCTCCCCGGGAGCCAGTGAATCGCTGGTGGCCGGGTTCCATTGAGTAGCCCCCTGCCATTCATTCTCAGCGTAGGCGAGACTGTGCACCATCCATTCGTGAAATCCCTCGAAGGTGTTGTTTCGCGGCGTGTTGTCGTAAAAGATTGATGGCGGATCCAAGCTCTCAGCGGTGGGTGCATTTAAAATCGGATTGTACGCTTCGAGCGGTGTGTTGTCCTTCGGGAGTACCAGCATAGCGGGGTTGCTTCCATTCAGTCTGGTGACTTGAATGTAACCGGCGTCATTGCCGATGTAGGGATCTGAAAATGAACAGGTTTGATGTGCTTCCTCAAGGGATCGGTCAGAAATAATATTGTTGAATACCATCGGCATGCCCAGGGCACCGATCTCAACCGTTTGTGTGGAGTTGTTGGTCAATACGAATTCCAGACCGAGTCGACCGCGTTCCATTGTCCACGCGCGCGTCACCTGCAGCGGAACGCCGGGCATATCCCCGCTGATGTCGGCGGCGGCCAAAGTCTCGCTGTCAGTACCAAGGGAGGATACACTGTTTTGCGACCACGATGTGGAATAGTTCTGCCAATTCCATTCCCCCGAATTACGCACACGGAGTGTAATGTCTCCCAGGTGAAAGTAGTCTGTTCCGGTTCGTGACCAAAGTCGATCTGAAGGGGTGAAGTCGAACCCCAAATCTGTTTTCGGGACCAACGCCATGATTGTTTGGGTGTCTGCGTTAACGGCAACGCAGAATTCTGCCGTTTCAAAATTGATGGCTCCAGATACATTCGGGCAGCTCGCTGTAATCCAGTCTGCGTCAGCAATTTCGGTGTCTGTATCTGAATCGCTATCTGTGTCGGAGTCTGTATCGGAATCGGTATCGCTGTCGGTGTCCGTGTCTGAATCGACGTCTGTGTCTGAATCCGAATCCGTATCCGAGTCCGTGTCTGAATCCGAATCCGTATCCGAGTCGGCGTCCGTGTCGGAATCGGAATCGGTATCACTATCGGTATCGGTGTCCGAGTCCGTATCGGCGTCGGTGTCTGTGTCCGAATCGGTATCGCTGTCTGAATCGGTGTCAGCGTCTGAATCGGTATCGCCGTCAGAATCTGAGTCCGAGTCGCCATCCGAGTCGCTGTCCGAGTCTCCATCTCCGTCACCATCCGCATCTGAATCACTATCTGAATCCGCGTCCGCATCGGTATCGATGGGGGCGTCGCCGCTGTCCGTTGAACAGGCCGAAATACCACCCAATGCCCACATCAGCAAAATGATGAAGAGTACTCTTGTGTTTACATTGAATTGCATGGAAAAAAACCTCCGAATTCGAAAGGGTCAACATGCACTCAGACGACCATATATGGAAAAACGGCTCAGGAAAGCGGCGCACGAGAAGAACGAAACACTATGGTTTCAGGTTTTTGATCATTTTTTTGTATTCTTTTTTACGGGCAGGATCAGTGGTTTTATCAGCGAGTTCCTGAAAGATGCGAAGGGCTTCATTGGTGTCGTTCATCGCTTCGTGGCAAAGCGCCAGATTGTATAGAATTTCTTCGATAGGAAGTGCGCTGTACGCCATGGTGAAACGCTTTGCGGCGGCTTCATATTGTCCCACATTGTACAATTCCACGCCCATGTGAAACAGTTGTTTCGCCTGTTCCGCATTTTGCGCCTCGGGTACCTGGCGCTGGTATTCCTGAAAAAAATCGAGCGCCTCTCCCACATCGCCGTTTTTCAGATGCGCAAGCCCCATGTTATAAATCAGATCTGGATGCGGCGAGTACGCATACGCCTGACTGAATGCGTCAATGGCGCCCTCCCACTGGCCATCCGTGAACAGTTTTTGTCCCAGGATGAAAAATCGTTTTGCTTCGACCGACGACAGTGCCGCCTTGGACGAATCAAAAATGCTTTCACCTTTCTGCAGTTTTTTTACCATTTCGTCTGCGGATTGTTTCTGGTCATCCGGACATATGGCGGCGAATTGTTTCATTTTTTCGAGTGCCTTCTGGCGTTCATCATTTCGCGCATATGCTCTGGCACATTCGTAGAGAAATCGTGCTTCTTTGGTGCGGCGATAGGCTTTTTCAAACAACGCGGCGGCCTTTTTATGGTTTCCGACCAACGTGGCAAGCCACGCCTGCTCTTCGAGTGACGCGTTCGTATTTGTTTTGTGGCCACTGGGCATCGCTTTGGGCGGCGGTAGCTTTCGGTCTTGTTGCGATGTGGCGGTTTGCTGTGGTGTCGCTAGAATCAACGCCATTACAATCGCGCCGGCATCCTGGGATTCATAGTTTCCCTGTGCCACCGAGATGCCGACGAATTCGGCGTTGGGGGCACTGGTACGTTCCGGGAGTTCCAGCTCGTCCAGTGTGCCGGCGGTCTGAAAGGCAATTGTGATTTTGCCTAGCGCAATATTTTTTTTCGATATTTCTGCTTTGGCTTCAGCGACCAATGCTTCGCTGTCCTGGGTAGATTGGCGGAATCGATCAATCAATGATGTCGCAGCGTTCGACAGTTTGGGTTCCTGTTTGAGGGGCGCTACACCGATGCGCGCGCGATTTCGATTGATTTGTTCAAGTAGGGAATTCGCGGTCTGTGTAGTATCAACAGGTTCAACAATTCTTGCCAAGTCAACCACCAGGTGTGCTTTTCCGCCGGATACCCATAGTCCGAAACCGATGTGAGTGACGCCGTTGTGTTGCAGTATTCCCGCATGCAATGGATTGCTGAACAGTTCTGTATATGCTTCTTCCGCAGTCGGTGTGATGATGTCGGCCTCCAGCGCGAATCGCGCATAAACCCCGGAATTCACTAACCGTTGCAGAGGTGCGATGGTTGGTTCGCTACTGCCTGAAATCGCTTTTGCGCGTGATTCAGCAGTTTCGCATAATGCGTCGCTCAAAATCAGGGAGGGAATGCCCCCTTCGGTACGCTGCGTATTGGCCCGATCGAATAATTCTGTTCTTTTTGTTTTCGGTAAAGTTTTATAAGTTGTATAATTACAAGAGGTTACACTGTAGCAAAGCAGAGCGGTCCACAGCACCTGTGCAAGAACCCGTTTATTGATGTATAATTTGTATTGTACATTATGCAAAATGAGAACTCCTGAGAGGTTTCAGTCGATACGATGAACAACAGCCTACTTCCTATCGCCACGTATATCGGTCTAATTGTAGCTCTTTTCCTTTTCTTTTCAATGGTTTCTCCCGTAGAAGCGCAAACAGTGGAGGGGCTCACAACAGACACCCTTCAAACGTCGTCAAGTCCGGGAGGGGCGGTTCAGTCTATCGGTCCGACACCCAAACGTCATCTGCAGTGGACCGCCGGAGGGCTTTTTCACCTGGACCACAAACTTGTCAAGAGAACAATGACAACCACAGTGGGCGCTGAATTTGAAGACTATCCATTGTATCAACGAGTTCAGGGAGATTTGAGCTTCGCCATCGGTCTGAAAAAAATATGGGAATTCGGATTGGTGGTTCCCGTGATTTTATATCAGTCGGCTGATGCTCAGGGGCAGGACGTTCAAACCGGGGGCGTCGGAGATCCGCGACTTGAGGGAAAAGTGTTATTGCTGGACGGCCGTGTTTGGGACCTGGGCGCCGGACTGACACTGTCTATTCCAATCGGACATTACGCTTCGTCGGGAACGGACTTTATGGGAATGGCCGGGCCGGGAGTGCACCCGAAGTTTCTGGCCAGTGCTGATATTCTAGACTTTCTGTTTATTTTCAATCTTGGGATTCTGTTTCGCCCCATTGAAGAGTCCGCGGTATATGACCAGCGTATGGCCGGCACCTGGAGTGTGAGCGCATTGTACGATGTTCGTGATTTTGAGGAAGTGGGCGGTATGCAGGTGGGCGTGGAGAATAACGGTCAGGTGGCTTTCGGTATTGACAGCTTGTCGCAGTTTCCTTGGGAACTGCTTGGCATTTTCAAGTATCGCGTACCCCACGATGTGGTGTTGGTGGGGGGGGCCGGTATCGGTCTGACCGATGCGCTCGGCACACCGTTGTTTCGGTTGATGGGAGGCATTTACTTTGATCAGGTATTGCATACCTGCGAAGCCGGTCCGGAAGATTATGACGGATTTCAGGATGATGACAAATGTATCGACCCGGATAACGATCACGACGGCATTCTGGATGGCGACGACAAATGCCCCAATCAATCAGAGGACTTCGATCAATTTCAGGACGACGACGGTTGCCCGGAATTCGACAATGACGAAGACGGTGTTCCTGATGTGGTGGATAAGTGTCCGATGGTGGCTGAGGATAAAGATGATTTTGAAGATGACGACGGTTGCCCTGAAGAAGGTCCCGGAAAAGCCACAGTGCAGATAACGGATTCCCAGCTGCTGTTGTCGAGTAAGATATATTTCGATTACAATAAAGCTGAAATCAAAGAAATTAGTCATGAGATACTCGATATGGTCGCGCTTACGTTGAACAATAATCCGGACATAACGCTGGTATCGGTAGAAGGACACACCGACAACGAGGGAACCGAGAAATACAATCAGCAGCTGTCTGAGGATCGTGCAAAGTCGGTTGTGGAGTATCTGGTTGGCAAATCCGTGGCGAGGGAGCGTCTAACTTATAAGGGGTTTGGATTCTCCATGCCGAAAGCCTCCAACAATACGGAGGAGGGACGGGCTATTAATCGGAGAGTCGAATTTAAGATTCAAAAGGCGGAGAAATGATGAAACGAATTTTCTTGGCTTTCGCATTGGGATTGACGGTGTCGGTATCGGCGTTCGCACAGGAGTGTCCTGATGCGATGCCCGCTGACGGCGATTGGGACGGCGATGGTATTGCCAATGCAGACGATGCTTGTTGCTTTACCACATCATATTGGGAAGACCTCTCGGGCGATTTATGTAGCGAAGAGTACATGTCGCAGGACATGAACGGTAACGGTATTTCAGCGGTGGAAGAAGGAAGCTGCTGTATTTCCGTTTTTGGGGAATCCGACGAGGCGCCGGTTCCGACCCGTTCATACTGTTATCGGGCGATACTTGAAGAGGAGGATGGGGGCGGCGTTGAAGAGCGTTGTGAAGATAATGACCTATTGGTGCCCTGCGATACGCTGCTGCTTTATAACGGCATGCTTCTGTACGGCAGCGAAGGTCAGAATGAGATCGAATGCGGAGAAACCGGATGCATCTGTTACACCATTGGCGATTACGACAAGGACGATGGTTTTGAGGAGGGCGGGTTGGATGGTCCCTTCGACAACTGCCCTGGCGACTGGAATACCGCGGAGAGCGGTGAACGACAATCGGATGCGGATGGTGATTTTTTTGGGGACGCATGCGATCGCTGTATCGATTCAATAGATTCTTTCTGGGGAGAGGCCAGAGAAATGGGCGCCGAGGAATTTGAACTCGCATTTGAAGCCGCCCAATGTGAAATCGACGGCGATGATTGTCCCGGTGCGGTGTGTGTGCCGCGAGCGATTGAAAATCCGAGGTTCGGCAATGTGGAAGGGGTGATCGCGCAAGATCGAATCCTGGTCGGTAACTTCTGTAGTGCGCCGGCAGATGGGGACAAAGACGGAGTGGGAGATTCATGTGACAATTGCATTGATATTTCCAATGAGTCTCAGGCTGATGTGGATAGCGACGGTGCGGGAGATATGTGTGATGCGTGTCCGACGGACGCCCAAATTATCGTTCAGTTGCCCGCAATGTTGAATAGCGATACTGATCAAGTTATCGACAGTTGCGATAATTGTCCGGTTATCGGTAATCCCGATCAGTTGAATTCTGATGGGGATGTGTTTGGCGATGCATGTGACTTATGTCCCTACGATCCCGCCATCGGCGTGGAAGGCGTTTCGGATGTCGATTCGGACGGGTTTGCCGACGTTTGCGATCCGTGTCCGCGCGACGCCGGTATCACCGGCGCTGATCCCGAGTATATAGCGTTGTATCCGGATGCGGATAGTGATCATTTCGCAGATGTTTGCGATAATTGCCCCTCAGTAGCCAACGCAGAACAGAAAGATGCGGATGGCGACGGTATCGGCGACCCGTGTGATAGTAATCCGACTGAGCCGGAACCATCCAGCAGCGAGAACGGCGCGGTATCATTTTCGGGGGGAGGGGTGATTTCATGTCAATTCTCCCCATTGAATGAAAACGATAAATTTTCATCGTCCCTTTCCATTTTTTCACTTGTTTTTTAACAATATTGAACTGGTTTTGTGAAAGTACAAATAAAACGCTTATACTTTGATTAGGAGCAGTTGCGCCCGCTGTGATTTGGATTAAATACTGCTCGGAGCGCAGGGCTCCCAATTATTTGCTTAATCGGTAGGAATCACCTTGTTTGGCAAGCGAACAGAATCGAATGAACCTCAATCCAGACGGCCGGCGTCTGCGGCGGAACAGATTGTTTCGCTTGAAAAAGAAATCGGTCGTCTGAATAAGCAACTTCACGAGTCCCAGAATCGTGAGAATCGATTGAACAGTATGCTTGAAGCATCACCCGGGGGGGTGTTGCTCGCAGATACAAACGGTCAGATAGAGTTTGGTAATCAGGCATTGCTCGCACTGTTTGGGTATCGAGATAAAGACGAGATTATTGGAAAAAATCTATTGGATTTTATGAATCTCGAAGGCAAGCGGGTAATTACCACAAAGGTGATTCCGGGGTTGCGCAGTGTGCATCGCTGGAGTGGCGAAGTGCCGGTAAAACGGTCTGACGGAACGCCGTTTACCGCATTTGCTGATTGTGTGTATGTCATCGGTGCCAACGGCGATCCGACCGCGATGGTCTGTGCGTTCAAAGATGTGTCGGTTCAACGTCAATTGGAAGAGCAGCTGTATCAGTCGCAAAAGATGGAAGCCATCGGCACTTTAGCCGGCGGAATCGCGCATGATATGAACAATGTGCTCAGTGCCATTTTTAATTTGGGCACATTGATGAAGATGAACGCCGGAAAACTCGGTGAGAGCGATAGACAGGACATCGAAGATATCATTTACGCTGCAAAACGAGGGCGGGATCTCTCCCGCGATTTGCTTGGTTTCGCACGTAAGGGAAACTATCTGAAGCAGCGGCTCGATTTTAACGAGATTGTTGAGGATGTACGCAAGTTAATGATTCGCACAGTGTCTCATGTGGATGTGCAACTGCTGCTCGATGATGGTTTGCCGTTTATTGAAGGTGATCATGGACAATTGTCTCATGCCATTATGAACATTTGTTTGAATGCGGTAGACGCTATCCCCGAAACGGGGGTTATTTCGATTTCAACCGAAACGATAAAGTTGGATGGAATTGATTTGCTTGCATGGCCCCAGTTGAGTGCCGGACGTTACATAAAGATTGACGTTATCGACACCGGTGAAGGAATGGATGAGGAAGTGCTGGCCCATGCGTTTGACCCGTTTTTCTCGACGAAAGATATGGACAAGGGGACAGGACTCGGATTGTCGATGGTGTACGGAACGATTAAGAGTCACGAAGGTGCGATCAGTATCAAAAGCGAGAAGGGAGCGGGAACAAAAGTTACGATCTTACTGCCGATTTCGCGCAATTCCAACACGCCTATGCGCAACACCGGGCAGTTCAAAATGGCATCGGCGGATTGCTCCGGGAAAATTCTTCTGGTTGATGATGAACAGATGATACGACGCTCAGCATCGCGCTTATTGTCGAAGCTCGGATATGAGGTGCTGGTGGCGGCCAATGGTGTAGAAGCGGTAGAAACGATAGAGCAGATGGGTGGGGAGATTCGACTGGTGATTCTGGATTTGGTGATGCCTGTGATGGATGGTGAAAAAACATTCTACAAGTTGCAGCAATACGACGCCGATTTGCCGGTGATCATTTCTTCGGGATACTCAAAAGGGGAGAAGGTCGACAAGCTCATCAAGGACGGTGCAGTGGGGTTTGTTCAGAAACCATTCGAATTGGGCGCCATTGCCGGAGAAATCGCAGAGCATGCGCGTGTGATTAAACCCTCTCAATCAGTTTGATTTCGAAGCCGTCATCACAATCCCCAATATGCCGTGGCGCCGATGAGAAATGAAGTGTAGTTCAGTGACAACCGCTCCGACTTGATCGGTAGCGAGTCCGCATGGGTGACCAGTATACATGTAAAGAAATCAGATACCAGGTCTCGTTCATAGAATCGAATGCCGAGTTTTCCGCGAACCCCCACTGTTCCCGCGCGATACTGTTCGAATTTCATGGAATCATATTCTATTCCCGGCCCGAAAAATATTGAACGAGTGCCGTTCTTCAGAGGAACATGAAACAGCGTATTCACTCCTGGAGACACCCGTGAAAATTGAAACAGCTTGCCGGTACCGTCTTTGGGGAAAATGATTTCGGGTGCCCAGCTGAACTCAAAGAAAAACTCAAACTGCAACGGTTCAATGGGGGCAAATATCATTGATACCGCCGGTACAAATGCCAGGGTCATACCTATTGTATTATCGTTGGAACCTTCTTGCCCTCCTCTGTCGTTTGCCCATGCCTCCAGATAGTTGTTTATTTTGGTTGGAAAAATCGCGCCACCAGAAAGTCCGCCTCCCAATAACAGCAGTTGTCGTTTGAAGCGGTGTTGATTGGATGGGATTGAAACCGACGCATTTTCGCCGCTATTTTGCACCGATGGAGGGGGTGTGTTGTTGTGCGCCCGCGTGCATGGAGAACATAGAAAAGCGGCACAACTGCAGTAAGCCCAAACCAGGAATATCGATTTTTGACGGTCAGTCAATGTCACCACCATAAATCGATGGCTTCGATGGTTTGTTCCAGATCAAATTGGGGCGTGTATTCGAGTTCATCGCGTGCGCGCGTGTCGTCTACCATGCAAATATACCGAATGTAGTCGATGTACGTGGGATGGATGTCGAGTTTTCCGAGTTTGTTCATGTGACGCAAGACCGGTGCCGCCACCGGATGCGGAATGTCAATGGTCTCCCTGTTCAGTTTCTTAATGATATAGCGTAGCGGCACAGGTGCGGCACCGGCAATATTGAATATGCCGCGCACATTCTTGTGAAGTGCCGACATGACTGCCTGGATCAAATCCTGTTCGTGAATCAGCTGAATCATCGGATTGAATCCCAGCAACGTGGGCACTTTGGAATGTCGAAGATATTTGGACAATACACCGTTAGATGTGCCGGTAACATTTGCCGGGCGCAGAATAACCGTTTCGATATCGGGACGCTTCCAGAAAAAACTCTGGGTCATCATGTCCATTTCGCGCAGGGACGAGAGGTCAGTGCTGAGGAGCGGTGCGCTTTCCTGCAGGAACTGCGAATTGGAGGGACGCGCGCCGTACAGGTTGGCCGACGAAATCAGAATCAGCTTTTTTACATTGTACTGATCACAGTAGTCCAGCAGCTTGGCATAGTTTTCAACTGCTCGGGTAAATTTATTCGGGCCGCGGCGTTCCGAAGTGGTGTTCGCACCCACGTGGATAACCGCGTCGAATATACGTTTGCGAAAATGATTTTTTGACGATCGCTTGGTGAGTTCCGCCTGGTGATGGAAGACATCTTTCGGCCGTTTGGAAAAATCTCTCGGATCTATTGCAAACACAGTACATTCTCGGTGGAGCGCCCTGACCAGTACGTTTCCGAACAGTCCGGCTGCACCGCACAACGCGATGGTCTTCGACGGGATTTGGGCGGCCGCTTTTTTGCCGTTCAATAGAATACACTCCTTCGACTTTCCCGAAGTTCATTGATTTTCAGGCGAATCGCATCTTTTATGGTTTCTGTCATCGGGCGGATAACCTCGTCGTCATCGTCCGGATCTCCTTTGAAATAAAGCGGCTCTCCGAAATGAATATAGTATTTGGTAGGTAGCGGAAACAGACCGAACAAGGGAATGGGCATATGCAGCCAAATCGGGATAGAGGGCACATTCAGCAAATGGGTGCCGCGCTTCAGATTATATAGGGTGGGGTACTGTTCTTCGGACCCGACGATGGAAACCGGAACAATGGGAACCTGATGTTTGAGTGCGAGCCGAAGGAATCCGAGCCCGAATGTTTTGAGTTCATATGCTTGCGAAAGCGGTTTCTGAATACCGCTCACGCCTTCTGGAAAAGTGAGTAGTTTCTGGCCGTCGTTCAAAAGGTATTGGGCATTTTGCTCTGTCCCGAGAACAACTCCTAACTTCGCGTACCACGACGATACGACCGGAAGGGATGGCACCAGTCGATCCATCATGCTTCGGCAAAGAATGGGAGGGGTGGGTTCGAGAAACAACGCGGTACTGACCATCATCGCATCGAATGGCAATTGGCCGGCATGGTTGGCGGCAAAAATGGCAGGCCCCTCCGGAATCGATGAAAAACCGGTGGATCGACAGCGAAAATAATGGGAATAGAAAAAAGCGGTGACCGCCAGCGTGGATCGAATACTGTTGAAATCCATACCGAACGGATCCTGACGGGCATGGGTTTCGTCGCACAGTTCCTGAAGTCGCTCCTGGACAGACGGTGGAAGCGTATGTTCCAGTTTTTCCATCATCCAGAACGGCAGTTCCATCAGTTTTTCGAACGCGCTCAACCATTTCGTGAAATGGTCAAGCCATTCTTGCATCTCCGTATCCATGGGGTGTTTGTAGCATATTCGCTTTCGCTCGAAAACCGTTCTTTCACCGGTACTTTTTTGAGAAGTGCGATTTTTGTCGTACGAATTGACAGTAATCGGTTCCTGTTTGTAGAGTCTCACAGTAATTATATACGGATTGCGTCCGCGACCAGATGAGGAAAAAGGATATTCTTACGTATGATATCGAAACCGAGTGACTCTGAAACCAAGCGACAATTGAGTTTTCTGAATTCCTTTGAACGAAAATTTCAGATGCTTCATCGAGAGATTCAGCGACTTGAGCGAATGCGTCAGGGAGGTTCCGCGTTTGCGGGTAACTGGCCTACCGATGGATTGGAGCGCACGGCGAAGAGTTTGATCGGGGCGGGTGCAGTCTATGGACTGACTGAAATATCTAAATGGGCAGAAGGCTTTTTGTCGTCGCTGCATGGAATTCGGAAGAATTCAACACCACCCAGTGATTCAGAAATGGCCTGGTTGAACGAGCAGGTAGCGGAACTTGAGCAGCTTCAGCACAATGCAATTGCCCGGGTGGAGAAGTCACCGGCTGGTTCGTCATCGATATCCGGTGGGGATATGGTGTTCTCGAAAAAAAAGGTCGATCCGTTTGCGGATATGCCTTCGGCCCCAAAGGGGGGAGTAGGCAGACGTGATGACGGGAGTAAAGCAAACGACAGTGATATAGAGGCGAACGCGAAGAGAGCTGAAGAGGCGAAGAAAGCGGAAGCGAAAAGAGCTGAAGAGGCGAAGAAAGCAGAAGCGAAGAGAGCTGAAGAGGCGAAGAAAGCGGAAGCGAAGAAGACAGTCCCTCGACCGAAAAAAAAGAAGCAAGACGAAGTTGCCAAACAGCAGCCGCCGCTGAAATCACAGAGGATGCCGCTGAAATCACAGAGGATGCCGCTGAAATCACAGAGGATGCCGCTGAAATCACAGAAGCCGCCGTCTATCATTCCGGATGTGAAAGGCAGCGGTTTGTTCGCAGAAAGTTTGCCCCATCAGAAAACAGCACCAGAATTGAATGTGCCTGAAGAAGAGGCGGGGCGCGACACGATGCCGGTGGAAATCGACGACATCATCGATGCCACACAGTCGGAGGTAACGCCACTGCCGATTTCTGAAGGAAAGAAAGCGCCTCCCTTGCCGCCGCCGCCGCCCAGGCGAGGTAAGTGGCCTTATGTGGCTGCCGCAGTGTTGGCGGTGTTGTTGGGGGTGTCATTGTTTTTCAACGTTTTCGGTTCAAGTGGTGCGCCCGCAAGGGAGACACAGAAAGAGACGTCCTCTGCTCCTGTTGCAAAGGTTGCGTCGCCGAAACAAAAACAAGTTGATTTATCGGCGAAAGACGTGAAACGCAATGGTGACGATTCGGCAAAAGATAAAACAGTCGCATCTTCCGAAGACACAGATACTTTGAAACAAGGTTCCGCGGGTGATTCCGAAGGAACGAGAAACACTGAGGTCGTTTCATCGAAGGCAGCGTCGGCGTCTTTGAAAAAAACGCCGAAAACGAACACCGATACCGCCACAAATGTTACGACAGCGGTGAAGAAATCGGTGATACCGGCAGGGCCGACCGGAGTTTTGAAAGTGTCTTTGCCAGCAGGCGCCAACTCTCCGGTGACCATTGCAGTTGATGGAAAAAAACGGGGAAAAGCGCCTAGAATATTGAAATTGTCGCCGGGATTGCACGAGGTGACGTTTACGATGGACGGAAAAAACAGTCTGAAAATGGTGAGCATTAAAGAGGGCGAAACCAAAGAGGTGACACCTAAATTTTAGTGATTAATACTTGCCTAAATTGAATCGAGGGTGTTTGGTACCCGTAATTCGGTGCTCGCACAACACCCGGTAACCAAAGGATGACTACAAGTGGAACACGGTTTTGTATGGGACTTGGATCCTGTAATAGCTTATTTGGGACCATTGCAACTACGGTATTACGGCATCATTTTCGCGTCGATGTTGTACATCGGCTTTATTATCTGGCGAAAGCAAATGCTGCGAGGTGGGTACAGCCTTGATTTGGCGGAGCGATTTTTAATCTGGGGGGTGTTGGCAGTGTTGATTGGGGCGCGCCTGGGCCACTGTTTTTTTTACGAACCGGAGCGATACCTCGCCGATCCGATCACCATTCTGCATTTCTGGAAGGGCGGTCTTGCCAGCCATGGTGCCACGGTCGGGCTAGTGGTGACCATGGCCTTGTTCTGTAAGAAATACAACCTGCGGTATCTTGAGGTCCTCGACCGCATGAGCATGCCTTCTGCGGTGGGTGCGGCGGCCGTTAGACTCGGCAATTTCTTTAATTCTGAGATTGTCGGGCGTCCGACCGACGGCACCTGGGGGGTTGATTTTGTTCGATACAACGCAATGATGGGGGAGCCATCCACCTTACGTCATCCCTCGCAACTGTATGAATTTTTTATGGGGATGTTCGTGTTGCTGGCGTTGTATCTGGCTGACAAATGGGCGGGCAAGGAAAAACGTCCGCTCGGACTGCTGGCCGGTCTCTTCTTGGTGTTGTATTTTGCCGGCAGATTTACGGTGGAGTATTTCAAGGAGTTTCAGACACTGGAGGATTCCGCTCTGACCATGGGGCAATACCTTTCCATTATTCCGTTTACCGCAGGCGTTGTGCTGTTGGGACGGGTTGCGGTGAAACGAATTCCGACGGATGAAGGAAGGGAGGAAAGAATCGCCGCGACAAATAAGAAACTGCCCTCTGCAGCATCGAAAAGTGAGAAATCGGCGGGATTGACGAAGAAAACATCTGGTGGAAAACACGCCTCCGCCAAGAGTGCGAAATCCGGAAAATCCAAAGGTAAAAAGCGAAATTAACGGCGCTCCATTCTTTTGTTCGGTAACCAGTTTAAATTTTTTTGTTGTGGATTCGCGATGTCGACGTGTTGTGTGAAATCTTGTCGGAAAAGTGGTATCTGTTTGCAAGATTACGTTCGATCGGTTACTCTTTATCCAGGACAATTCAACCCTATGGAGAAAAGCAATGAGTAAAATAACCATCCTTTTGTCTCTTTTGGCCGCGTGTCTGATTTTCGCGATGGGCTGCGGCAGTGATGACGGTGATTCGGACGGCGGCGACGGTGATGCCGACACCGATACCGACAGCGATTCGGACGCGGATGCAGATAGCGATACCGATGCCGACAGTGACAGTGATTCAGACACCGACGCCGATTCTGATTCGGATTCCGACGCCGATACAGACAGTGATTCCGATGTTCAGCCGGATTGTTCCACCTGTCACACAGACGGTATGCCGCCCGCCAACCAGGCCCATGACAATCCCGTTCATTCCGGTTTCTCATGCAACAACGTTAATTGTCATGGCGATATGATATCCGATGACGGCTCAGCACTTACAGACCCCGCCAATCACCCCGACGGCACGGTTGACGCCTCCTGTAGTAACTGCCACTGACAGCCACGGTGTTCCGCGCTGTTTGACTTTAACGTTGCAAAGCGATGCAGCCGGTATTTCTTCAATTTTGTTTTCGAGGGCTGGCCGTCGAGAGGTTAAAAGTCGTTCTTGATTTTGCGCTGTTCGTAAAATTATGTATTTTTATAGTATCGTTTGTGTGGCGGGAGGAACAGCGATTTTAAAATTGACATGACTGAACATCACGACAATCATTTTCCTGTTCAGGAAGAGCTCATATCAGAGTTGAATGCCCTTCGGTCCCGGGTGGATGGTAGCGTGCAGACACTGCAGACACATGACGAAGTGAACGTCAATGAAGCGGCATTGAACGCTATTATCAATGCATTGCCCGGATTGGTCAGTGTTGTGGACACAACGTTTCATGTGCTTGTCGCCAACGACGAGGTGGTCGCGCGGTTCGGACAGGGAAGTTTGAGTGAGGTGCTGGGCAAAAAATGTTATCGCACCCGAAAGGGGTTGGATGAACCGTGCCCGCAATGTGGGGTTCTGAAAAGTTTTCAAAGCGGTGAAACAGTTGTCCGAACGTCCACTCCCGATGAAGAGGCGTTAATGGGGATTGCCACCAAAGCCTATGCGGTTCCGTTGAAGGATAAAAACGGAGAAATATGGGGTGGTGTTGAAGTGATTGTGGATGTAACCGATTTGCGAAACGCGGAACGACTCGCCCGTCAGAAGGATGAGGAGTTGCATCATGCGCGAAAAATGGATGCATTGGGGCAACTGGCCGGCGGTGTGGCTCACGATTTCAACAATATGCTGGCGGGAATGATGGGGTACGCCGATATTCTCCATTATCGCCTGGCGGATAATCCGGAACTGCAGCGCTATGCCGACAAAATTTTACAGACCGCTACGCGGGCATCGGATTTGTCGCGAAAGTTGTTGTCGTTTTCGCGTAAAGGGAATGTGGTCAGCGAAACGTTTAATGCCCATGAGGCGATTCATGCGGCACTCGACTTGCTGACCAGCAGTATTGACAGACGCATTGAAATCAAAAGAGAGTTCATGGCGAGTCACGCGTGGGTGCACGGAGATCGCTCCGAGCTTGAAAATGCAGTGTTAAATTTAGGCATCAATGCGCGTGATGCCATGCCCGACGGGGGAACCATTACCGTACGAACCTGCGACGAGTCCGAAATCTCTGAACCGAAAACGCCGATTGTGCGTTCCTCGGGAAAACAATGCGAATTGGAAAATTGCCTTTGTATCGAAGTAATCGACACCGGAATCGGGATTCCCGAAGATGTGCAACATCGAATATTTGAACCGTTTTTCACTACCAAAGCGGTTGGAGAGGGAACCGGGCTCGGTCTTGCGGCGGTGTATGGAACTGTTGTGGAATTCAACGGAACGATTACGGTGTTCAGCGAAAAAAACCTCGGTACGACATTTCATATTCGGTTACCGGTCGCAGAAAAAATCAGCGCCGCGAAGTCGCAAAGGGGTACACCTGTTCCGCCGGTTGGGCAGGGCACCATACTGGTAGTCGATGACGAAAAGGTGGTGTTGGAGGTTGCGCAATCGATGTTGACTTCTCTCGGTTACTGCGTTGTCACAGCAATGAACGGACAAGAGGCGTTGGATGTGTTTCGACAACACCCCGTTGACTGTGTGGTGCTGGATTTGGTGATGCCTGTGATGAACGGAGAAGATACATTTGCGGCGTTGCGAGAAATGGAAGCCAATATTCCGGTTCTGATTTCATCTGGGTTTACCCGAGACGCCGATGTGGGCAGATTGTTGCAGAAAGCCGGTGTTGAGTTCATTTCAAAGCCGTTTCGACAAGCGGAACTCGCGCAGAAAATCAACACGGTTTTGGGAGTGGTGGTAACCGGACGGTGAAACATTCGAAATAAGATGTTTCACATATGAAACGATTTGTTGCATGTTATTGCGGTATCTTCCAACTCCGTCCGGGTCCGCGCAAATGCATGGGCGTAATGTAAAAACTTCAATAAAAGAATGAATTCGAACGCTTATGGGATTGGTTCACTGCGCTTCACCAGAGACGCTGGCGCAAAAATTGCTTAGGGCGAGATTGCGTTCGGTGTTCAAGTTTGAATGTGGGAGGTCGTATGCCGAAAGGAATGTTTCCTAAAAAGTTGTTCGTTATTATTGTGTTTCTGAGTTTGCTGGGCATTGGTGTTTCTGCAAAGTTGTTGCATATACATGTCATGACCCACACCGACCCGGAATTTCACTCCCTATGTGCGGTCAGCGATAGCGTTAACTGCGAGACTGTCGCGTTGTCACCGTACTCCGTATTTCTGTTTCTTCCGGTTTGTCTGTGGGGAATCCTGGGGTATTCCATTCTGGCCGGGGTATCCGTGACGTCGTTGATTCGCGGTCGGCGAGGCGGCACTTTTCTGCTCGGGACGTTTTTTTTACTGTGTGTGTTCGCGGTGGGGGCATCAGCTGTTCTGGCAATCATATCATTTACCAAAATTGATTCATTGTGTTTGTTTTGCCTAAGCAGCTACATCATCAATATCGGTTTGCTGGTGCTCACGGGGGTTGCATTCAAAGTTGCGCCAAAGCGACCGGGGACTGCGATTGTTGAGGATATACGCTATTTTGTCACGCATCCGCTATTGTCCTCGGCGTTGGTATTTGTGATTGCCGCGTTGTTAGTTGTGTTGTCCCGCACGGTGCCTCATTACTGGGAGAGTCGGAAATGGCTGGATATGGCTGCGTTGAATACCGGCGTCGATAATAATGGTGACCATTGGATTGGGGCGATTCGACCCAGTCTTACGATCGTGGAGTACAGTGACTACCAGTGCCCCCATTGTCGGTTGGCGCAAAAAAAGCTGCGCATTCTGCTCGAAGACTATGCAAACGATGTTCGGTTGATTCATCGGCAGTTTCCATTGGACATGGCCTGCAATGACATGGTGAAACGCCGGTTTCACGATTATGCGTGTGTATTTTCATATGCGGCGGAGTGTGCCGGGAATCAGGAAAAATTTTGGGAGATGAATGATGCATTGTTCGGCGCGCAGGAAAACGCGAAAGCGGACGCTGTGTCGATTGAAACCATTGCTATCGAACTGGGATTGGATCGTTCCCAGTTCAACGAGTGTATGGAACAGAAATTGCCGTCGTTAAAAATAAAAAATGATATTGAGAGCGGACGCGCGTCAGGGGTCACCGGCACACCGTCGTACATAGTTGGGACGAGAAAATTTGTCGGCGGCATTTCAAAGGCGCAGCTTGAAACGGCATTGAAGAATTCTTCGAACGCGCGATAGTTGACGCAGAACGACGGATTGTTCCTGGGGGGGGGACATTAATTCCATCGGTTTGTGACCGTTATACTTTCTGTTATGCGAAAACTCGAAATCACCGTTGACGCCGAAAATGAGGATGAGGCACTGAAGCAGGCGGTTACCGAACTGGGCGAGAACGCTGACAATCTGGTCGTCATGTCTGTCGGAAACAAAATGTACATGGCGTCGGTAGTCAACGTTCATGCTGAAATTCGTATCAGCGTGTCTGAAGATGAAATGACCGCAACCATTGATTCTGTCCAACCGTCACGGGGAGACGGTACGCCGCTCGACAGAGCGCTGCTCGAAACCGTGCTTGGCAATTTGAATATTGTACAAGGAATTGATTTCAACGCGTTTGAGAAATTGCAGAAGCGACTGGCGGAGGGAAAGTCGTTCAAACCTGTGGTGATTGCGCAGGGCGTTTCCGCGGAGGACGGCGCCAATGGAAACGTTACCCTGCATATCCGAAAGAGTGTGCTGCCTGGAACACCGGAGCCGCACGATAGAATTGATTTTCACGAAAGGGAGTATATCAAAACCGTGGTTGCCGGTCAGTTGCTGGCAACCGTATCAAGGGCAACCAACGGCGCGCCGGGAAAAAATATATACGGAAAGCCGATAGTCGCGAAACCGGGAACGCCCGCGATATTCAAGGCGGCTGAGCATACCGTTTTTTCAGAAGATCATACTGAAGTGCGGTCTGAAATAGACGGTATGGTCACCTTTGTTCACGGGGTGTTGGCTGTGACCGATGTGTGGTCGCATTCCGGCGATATCGACTACGAAACCGGGAATATTCACATGAAGAAGGGGTCTGTACTGATTCGCGGCAGTATTCACCCCGGGTTTTCTGTGGACGCGGCCGGCAATGTGGTGGTTACGCAGAGTATGGCGGATGCGCGAATTCGTTCAGGGGCGGATGTGGAGATTCGAGAAGGGGTGGTAGACTGCGTCATCGAAGCCGAGGGCACCATCAGCATGAAGTATGCGCAGAACTGCCGGTTGAAAGCCGGCGGCGACATTATTGTGGCGAACAATTTACACAACTGCGACTGCACGGCAGGGAACCAGATTTTGGTTGCAAAAGGCAAGGGCGTGATTCGCGGCGGAGAGAGCCGCTCCACAAAGGGGGTGATTGTGAAGGTGGCGGGCAGCGAGTACGGGACCCATACACGTCTCGCAGTGAAGTGCCGTGAAGAAAATGAGCGGGAACTGCTCAAAGAGCGTGCCGAAATCAATGAAGCGCTTTGGAACATTTCACTCCTGCTCGGAAAGCCTGAAGAATATATCGATGACAAGTCGCTCTCGATTGAAGAAAAACGTCACTTGAAAAAAGTGTTGATAAAAAGAAATCGGCTGAAAGCGAAGCGAACTAAAATCAATTCGATTCTGCACGAAATTGCAGAGGCACGGCTCAACAAGTCAGATGTTACAATATCAATACTGGAACAGGCGTATCCGGGAACTGAAATTTATATTCATGAAAAGCGCTACATCGTTAAATCGCCAGTGTTTAAGGCTGTTTTTCAGTATTCCGTTGAAGAGAAGAAAATCGTTGTGGACGGCGTGGTTCCGACAATGGAAATCCGCGACTCCGTCTGAAAAAAATCGTTCATTTTTCATGACACCACAACAGTGGTGTTCGACTCCTTAGCATGAACGGGTCATAAAGTTATGACAACAGCCAAAGAGGAGTATTTGTATGTTGGACACCAATTTGAAGCACATTGAATCAGACGATGAGTTTAAGAAAGTTCTGGAAGAGAATGAAAACGTGATGATTTGTTGCGGCCGGATGGGGCCCATGTGTCTTCCCGTATATGACGTGATGGAGAATTTTGAATCCAAGTATCCCGATGTCGCATTCCGCGACATGGCTTTCGATGAGGCGGTGGGTCACAATATTCGGGAGCTGCCGGAGGTGCAATCATTCATGGGTCTGCCGTTTACGGTGTATTTTAAGAACGGTAAAGTGGTCAGAGCGACCAGCAGCATCCAGAATAAAGCCCAGGTTGCCGAAATTCTGAATGACGAATTCGGAAATTAGCAGCAAACCTTGAACGATATGAGGAACTGTCATGAGCAATGCGTATGATGCGATTATCTTGGGGGCGGGGCCGGCGGGTCTGACCGCCGGTATTTACCTTGCCAGAGCGCGAAAGAGAACGCTGATCATTGATGAAGGAACGGCAGGCGGCCAGATGATATTGTCGCACACCATAGCGAATTATCCGGGCATCATCGAAGCGACCGGAGCGTCGATTGCCCGCACGATGGTGAAGCAGGCCAAATCATTCGGGTGTGAGGTGTTGTCCCAGTCGAAAATACTTCAGATGAGCATTGAGGGTGAGGTAAAAACGGTTGAGGTTGAATATGAAGGAACCTATTCGGCGCAGGCGGTCATCATCGCCACGGGTGGGGTTCCTCGTTCCCTGGGCTTGGCGTCTGAACAGAAGTATAAGGGGCACGGTATCTCGTACTGCGCCACATGCGATGGTGAATTTTTTACCGATAAGGAAATCGTTGCCGTCGGGGGTGGAAACTCAGCGCTGGAAGAAGCGGTGTCATTATCGCGATATGCGTCGAAAGTCACGGTGATTCACGAGTTTGATCACTTTCAGGCACAACCGTGGATTGTGGAAGAAGCGAAAGCCAACTCGAAAATTGAGTACCTGATGAATCAGCGCATTGAATCTTTTGAGGGCGGCGATAAATTGGAAAGTGTGATTTCAACTGACAAAGCCACCGGTGAGAAGAACACCACTCCCGCGGAGGGATGTTTTGTATTTATCGGTTACATTCCGAACACTGCGTCGTTTGAAGGTGTGTTGAAACTGAACGAACGAAAAGAGATCGTTGCCGACGAGAATTTGGCGACCAATATTCCCGGGGTGTTCGCGGCCGGAGACAATCGTTCAAAAAAATTCAGACAGATTACCACGGCGGTGGCCGATGGAACTGTTGCGGCGCTGAGTGCCATTGAATATATTGAAAAGCGGAAAGGCGCGCCGGCCTAAAAGAAGAAACGAACCAAACCGAGGATGCCTTGTCCCCAGGGAACCCGGTGAGATACCCCGTCAGAAGACTTTCCAGAAAACTTGTGCCGGTTATCCAGATACCACTGGTAGTTGGTGAGCAACGCATCTTTGTTTGAATATTTGGGTGTAAACCCAAGTTGGGTTTCCGCTTTTTCGACCGACACGAAGGAGTCTTTGGTGGCGGTTTTGTACACCCATGGGTACAGGGGAGACAACCTGAAAAACTCCAGCACCTCCAATGCGAAAATGACCAGATGGGCCGGCGATTCTTTGATTTGCTTTCCATGACCCGCTTTGTCGAGCACCACCTGGTAGTCTTCGCGCATGGTTGAAAAGACTTTGGCGCCGATGTTGAATTCGGTGTTGATCGCTTCTGTATTGTTGTGTTCCGCAGATAGAATAATCGCATTGCATAAATCTTCCACATGAAGCAACTGATACAGGTTTCGACCCCGGCCGATCATCGGAAAGCTTCGGCCTTCGGATGCCCACTGATAGAAAATGGCAAATACACCGAGTCGTTCCGGACCGATAAACGACTTGGGTCGAATGGTCGTGATGTGCATTCCTTTTTCACGGTAGTCACGAACGATTTGTTCCGCTTTGATTTTCGTCTCCCCATAGGGACCTACGCCGACCAGCGGATCGGTTTCGTATAGCGGGTGTTTTTCAGGAATTCCGTATACCGCTGTAGAGGATATGTATACGCCCCGGGACACCCCGTGTGCGTGAGCGGAATCAATCACGTTTCGAGTGCCGTCTACATTGGTGGTCAATATGTCGTTTTTTTTGTACAGAGGCAGCGCCGCAGCGCCGTGCATGAAGACATCGATGCCTTTGCTCATATGTTCATCGACTTTGGCACGGTCGCGAATATCCACCACGTGATGTTCGATTTTGTCTTTCACGTCTTCATATGTAAACGGTTCAAGGTCGAGCGAGACAACTTCGTGTCCGCGTTTTAACAGTTCTCGAATCAGATTTATTCCCAGGAAGCCGGAACCACCGGTAACAAGCCATTTACTCATTTTTATTCCTTTCACTACGATTAGCGCGATTAGGTGACAAAGATTCCCCCGTCCCCGTCGTTCATTTGCATATCTTGTCGGAATGCGCAATCATATTCTGGCATCTGTTTAGGTTGTCTGCATGGAAAGTCGATCTGAATATGAAAACGAAGGGAACAAAGAATAAAATGATCATTCATCACATCGGATTAGCTGTTACCTCTAAATCAGAGGTGAACCGGTTTTATGAGACGGTTCTGGAGTTGACCCCCGACTATCAGTTTCGTATCGAAGCCCCCCTGGCAAGGCAGATTTTTTCAGACAGTCTACAGGCTGTAGACGTGCACATGGTGAAAAACGAAACCGTCGCGCTTGAATTGTTTGTGCATTCCGATGCCCAACCACCCGTTTTGGGCCACATCTGTTTTCAGGTACACAACCGCCGCGCTCTGGTTGAGCGGGCGCGCCAAGGCGGCTACCGGGTAGATGTGATTCCCAGAGAAAACGCCGACCTGATTTTTGTATTCGACCACGCCCAAAATCGTTTCGAAATCAAGGAGTAAGGTGATGAAT
>JAFGXQ010000026.1 GCA_016936575.1 Deltaproteobacteria bacterium | reverse complement strand
GGCAATCCACTCCGCACGTCAGGCTGCCCACAGGGCCGTCGTCACAATCTTCTTCGGCATCCGCCTGGACAATGCCGTCACCGCAATAGGGCGCGCGGGTGCAATCCGAATTACAGCCACCGTATTCTCCAATATTCCCATCGGTTCCCGCATCACATTGTTCATCTGATCCATTTCGGATTCCATCGCCGCAGTAAGGCGCCGGCTGACAGTCGTATCCGCATCCTTCTCCATCACTCGAATAGGACGCATTATCCATGCCCAGGTCACAACTTTCATACGGGGACTGTATAATGCCGTCGCCACAATAGGGGCCCCATTCGCACGCGGTGGTACATCCGTCATACGCGAAATCATCATTCTCACCGCCGTTGTCACACAATTCAAATGCATTCTGCACCACACCGTCACCACAACTCGGAACCGCCGTACATCCTTCGCCGCACGCATCCGACACATACGCATACGTATCTTCATTGTAGCCGTTGTCACATGCCTCCCCTTCCGTAGTCTGTACTACCCCGTCTCCACAGCGAGGTCCCCAGGTACAACTGGACGTGCATCCTTCGTAGGCCTCATCGTCGTTTCCGGCACCGTCGTCACATTCTTCCATGATGTCGTGCACATCGCCGTCTCCGCAGTAGGGACCCAGCTCGCAAACATCACTGCAGCCGCCATATACCGGGTCGCCGGCGGAATCAAATGCGAATTCACCGTAGTCGCATTCCTCAATGCTCGCTTTCAGTCCATCACCGCAATACGGGGTATATTCACAATCCGCAGTGCAATTGGTCGTACCGTCACATTGCTCGGGACCGTTGCGAACGCCGTCGCCGCAGTACGGCGCGAGTGTGCAGTCGTAACTGCATCCACCCATTGTCGCAGAATAGGCTACAAACACACCGTCCGCCGGGTCGCACTCCTCATTCGCCGCGGATACCACGCCGTCGCCGCAGTAGGGGCCGAACGTACAATTACTGTCGCAAGCACCATACTCACCGGTATTGCCGATACCATCATCACACTGTTCACCGTGCTGCGCCTGCAGAACACCATCACCGCAATAATCGGGCAATACACAGTTGGGGGCGCACGGGTCGCTCCCCGATAGTCCATACATATCCATGTTGACGCCATTGTCACATTCTTCCTCGGGCTGAACAATGCCGTCACCACACCGGGGTCCCAACTCACAGGCGGTGGTGCATCCGTTGTACGCGGTATCACTGTTGTCGTCGCCGTTGTCACATTGCTCGCCCACCGTGATCACCCCATTTCCGCACTCGGGCGCGCATACACTGGCCTGCGCATTGAATCCGCCCAAAGTCAATTTGTAACTGGAACCGTCCCGCTGCCGCTCCGCCTGGAACACGACAATCTCATACACGCCGCCGTCCTGTAAGTGATGGCTGGTTTCCAGCTCCTGCAGGGTGAACTCATCTTCAATCGGAATGTGAATACCGCCCAAATCAAGCGCCAACAGACCGTTTACAAAAACCCAGACATCATCGTCTCCCACAAAGTTGAGGGTTTGGGTTGTGGAAGAATCGTACTCAAACCAGAACCGAATTTCGCTTGTAAACAGGAAGTTATGATTGTAGGTATAGCCGGAAGGTGCCGTCAGACCGTTATTCTGAATATACGTCTGCTCGTCTCCCCAACCGCCGAAATAGATGGGGTCCGGAACCAGCGCCGTGTACGCGGAACTGTCAATTCCCTGTCCGTCAATCGGGAAGAACACTGGATTGCCGTCGTAGTACTCATATTCGCCGTCATTCTGTTTCACCGCGCAAATCTGAACATTTCCGGAGCCCCATGGAGTGCAGGGTGCCAGGCATTCCCAGCCGGCAGCTTCAGTCAACCCCTGCGCATCACACGCGGAGCAATCATCAACCGTGTAGTCATTGGCACACCATCGGATTTCGGTGGCATTGTTGGTTTGACGCTGCCACTGGGTGCCGTCGTCCAACCACTGGTTCACGTAGTCACCGCTGTCATTCTGCCACAATGTCAACGTGCCCATTACCATATCGTTACCGGAATGAGAGGTGGACATATGGTCGTACCAGAGGGCAAAATTCCCCGCGTCGCTCACTTTGTCGCAATCGTCCGGATTCCCCCCCACCGATGGATTTCCGTACGCCGTATTGTATTGCGGCTTGCCGGTACTGGTCGACAACTCATCCAGCACCATCCCCGGCGATGCGTTATTACACCCGACTAAACTCGTGTTCTCAAAATCACCGTCCAAATCGCCATTCACAAAATCTTTGTAAATGGCCAGCACCTCCATACTTTCTCCCACTTCAGCGGCATCGGTGCACGTGTACCCCGGTTCCACATTGCAGTTCTGGTCGCATCCATCGCCGTTTCGAGTATTGCCGTCGTCACAGTCTTCATCGCCGATAACCAGCCCGTCACCACATTCCGAGGTACATCCACTCCCCACCGTGCAATCGGGTTCTTTCTGACACAACGGAGAACAACCGTCGCCCACTTCCATATTCTGATCGTCACAGGCCAAAGTAGTTCTCCACAGTGCGCCCAGGTATCCGTCACCGCATTCGTGTACGATGCACTCATAGGTATCTGACCCGGCCGGTTTAATGTATTTACAGGTTTTGCCGTCTTCCCACAGGCACTCAGAAGTACAACCGTCGTTGTCATCGTCATTGCCGTCATCACATGCCTCCGACGCTGTCACAATACCATCGCCGCAATCCGGAATACACGGTGCCCCCTGGTAGGGACACGTGTATCCATTTTCGACCTCACACGAAGCCGTACATCCGTCACCGCTGCTCGTATTGTTATCGTCGCACGCCTCATCCCAATCCAGATTTCCATCACCGCATTCTGTGGGAATCAATGTGCATGCCCCCCCTTCCTCCGGGCACTCATAACCTTGTTCAATCGACGTGCAATCCGCTTCACACCCATCATTGCTGTCGTTATTGCCGTCGTCGCATTGCTCGCCTTCGTCATATCGAGTAATGCCGTCACCACAAATGTTGATTCTGGAACAAAAATCCGCCTTCGGGCATACATACCCTTCTTCGAGCTCACAATTATCGGTGCAACCGCCGCTCCCGCCGTCTCCGTCACACTCCTCTTCATACTCAATGATGTGATTTCCGCACTCCGCCACTTCAATCAAATCGTTCTCGTAGCCCTCACACGCGGACGCGCCGGTGGCATAACACAATTCGTGACCCACCAGTCCCGGGTCACATACTTCACCCGGCTCCAACACGCCGTTGCCGCATACAATAGTACTGACACAGATTGTCGGCTCCCCGCCGTCACAGTCGTAATACGGCTCGACAAAACACTGCACATTACAGCCGTCGCCACTGTCCCGATTGCCATCGTCGCACTGCTCATACCCAACGATAATGCCATCGCCACACATGGTCGCGCACCCGGTGGAAGAACAGCGATACCCTTCCTCCACTTCACAGGTACTACTGCAGCCGTCGCTGTTGTTCGTGTTGCCGTCGTCGCAGGCCTCATCCGGCGTTCGATTTCCATCTCCACACTCAAGCAGGATACAAGCGGTTCCCGGAATACAGTAATAGCCATCCTCCTGGGCACAAATATCTGAGCAGCCGTCTCCAGACGTCAGATTGCCGTCGTCGCACTGCTCTCCCCGTTCACGCAGGCTGTTCCCGCACTCCGGCAATTCCACACAGGAGCGACCGGGTCTGGGGCAGGTCCACCCGTCAGTAACCGCACTGCAGTCTGCGGCACAGCCTTCGGTCTCGTTCCCTTCGCCCTCGTCACATACCTCATCCCCTTCAAGTGTCCCATTACCGCAAATCACAATATTCACACAGGGGATACCCGGGGTTGAACAATCGTAATCCGGGTCCTGGTTCAAACAATCCGCGGAACACCCGTCGTTGTTCTCCGTACCGCCGTCATCACATAATTCACCGGGTTCCAATTCGCCGTTTCCGCACACATAATTCGTGACATCGGAACCGCCGTTATTGTCACTATCCCCATCCTCATTATCGGAATCATTCCTGTCGCTGTCTGTGACATTGTCAGAATCATCATCGCCGCTGCTGTCTCCCGTTTCGCCGTTCCCTGTGTCTCCTGCATTGTCATCATCACCCATCGAAGTCGGATCATTTTCCCCGCACCCCAACATGAGTAAAAACCCTCCTACCCAAAAAATCGTGAGCCAATTTTTCATTGTGTATCCCTTTCTCGAATACTGTTCAGCGAGTGAAGTTCAGCGCATTCGCCCTCTGCTGCAACAAATGATTAAAACAGCATGCGGCTGTAGAGGAACGAACGTTAACTTAGTTGAAATGAGATGAGACAATTATGAAAAAATTGCCACATTTGCACATTTTTCCACTTACAATAAAACATTTTAGTACACAAACACGCATATTTCGGTATTATTTCCGACAAATAATCGTATCTAGAACCAAAATCGAAGCCCAACCCCCGGTCCGTGATAAAAAATAGAGTCGTGTTCGCCTAAAAACATCTGCGTGTCATAGGCGGCAAACAACTCCGCCGGCCCTAAAATCACGCCCACGGTTATCTCTCCACGCAAATAGAACGCCTTGTTCACGTAACCGATATGTACATCCGCGCCCATCACCAGAGGACGCAACGGAAACAACCGAACCTGAAACGCGCCATAGGCCCCAAGCCGGGTGTTGCTTTCGTAATGCATCAATAATCCGCCCAACCCGAGATGAAACATCCCCTGGTACGCGGTTACCAACGGTGCCCGAAGCATCATATCGACCAATGTGAGATGATCGAGCCCCCCATCTACCGGCTCCATGAATTCTGTCCACCTCATTTGCATTCCGACGGTACTCGCATAATCAATCCCCAGGCGCACCTCCGACAAATGAACGCCGTCCCAATCGTAGCGATACGCGCCCAGCGCGCGAACAGCTACGGCTTTTCCATCGGAAAGGTGCATCTTCTTCGGCGTGGTTTTTTCCGATATTAATTGCCTGGAATATGCACCGGTATCGGGATTTTCCACCAGATCATACACTGCCTCGTGGGTAATTGAATATCCGGCTGTGCCCCGCGCATACGGATACGGCAAAAAGCGGCTGTCTCGTTCCACTTCCGGTCTCGAGTCATCTTCGTCTCCTTCGAAGTCCTGATCTGCGGGGCTGTTGCCGGAAAACAAAAAACAAAAAAAACAGAACGAGTCGTCATCATCGTCATCATCGCCCACTACATCACTGGTGTCACTCAGCTTTCCCGCAATGGCAAATTGAGGAATCATCCCCACCAACAGCGCAGTCCATGCGATGCGATACCACCCATACCTGTTGTTCAGTTGCGGCGTTATCATCCGAATACCTCGTCTTCCATCCGGCATGGCATGGAATGCACCCCAATGCGACACCGATTATCGTGTTATTGTAATTCTTTGACATGTTTACAATCATGTACTTCTTATTTTGAATTATCACTTATTATTTCTCAAAAATAGAGTGAATCCCCAATACATAGGATTGCGATTATACGATTTTATGATTACATTTTTATTGTTCACTATGAACAAAACGTATCACAAGTTTGTCTATATGACCGGTAGCAATTCCGACGGTGCACAATGAAGGGTTGCCGATGATACGAAGAATTCTTCAACTGGTCGTTTTTACTATCGTGCTTAACACAAGTGCGGAGGATAAAACCAATCCCTACAGTTCTATCGTTATCAGCAACGTACCTCATATTCAGCAGAAAAGAGATTTCTGCGCAGAGGCATGCGCGGCCATGTATCTTCAGAAACTCGGCGAAAACATGGATCAGGACTATATTTTCGATCGTGCGGAGGTTCCCGCGACGAAAGCGCGTGGGCTGTACGCATCGGAATTGGCTTTTGCGCTGGCGCAAATCGGATTTGACACCGGCGAAATCTGGACCCCGCACAGTGATGAAACCGACCTGGAGAAAGCATTCACTAGATTACATGGCGATTTGCTGTCGATGATTCCGTCAATTGTGCTGATGCATACCAGCAAGACCAACCCGGATGAGCACTTTCGGCTGATTCTGGGATATGATGCAGCGGGCGACAACGTAATCTATCATGAACCCGCCGAAAAAAACGGCGCCTACAAGCAGATGCCACGTACCACTTTCCTGGAGCTATGGTCGATTCAGGATGAGTACCAGTGGGGAACCATTCGCATTCGTCTCGCTCCGGGTGAACTGGAATACGGAAACTCCAGCAACGAACTGACCGACGCCGACTACGCCCAGCATCTGATGAATCTGCGCGACCGGGTACCTGAGGGATTTGTGGTGAACGTGGAGAAACCGTTTGTCATCGTGAGCGATTGCCCGGTTCATGAAGTAGCCGACTATTCCAATCGTATCGTCCGCCAGGTGGTCACGCTGCTGAAAAAAGATTTCTTTTTAAAAGACCCGGAGCAGATTATCGATATTTGGTTGCTCAAAGACCAGGACAGCTACAAGTTCCACTCCGCCAAGCAGTTCGGCCTCGAACCGGAAACCCCCTACGGGTTCTATAGTCCGGCCCACCACTCGCTGATACTCGACATCTCAACCGGCGGCGGAACCCTGGTTCACGAAATGGTACATCCGTTTGTGGCTGCCAATTTCAAGGACTGCCCGGTGTGGTTCAACGAAGCGCTGGCGTCTCTTTTCGAGCGGCCCACCAAAATGAACGGGCACCTGTTCGGCATGTTGAACTGGAGACTCAGCGCGCTACAATCTGCCATCGAAAAACAATCCACCCTTCCGCTTGCCGATCTGTTCCAATTGCCGGAAGAACAATTCTATGACGACCCGAGCGGTATCCCATATGCACAGGCCAAGTACATTGCCTTCTACCTGCAGCAACAAGGCCTGCTGGTCGACTTTTATCACGCATTCTACGAGAATCGGAAACACGACCCCACCGGAATGAATACTCTCATCTCCCTGCTGGGCATCAAAGATGTAAACGATTTTCAAACGAACTGGCAGTCCTGGGTCAATCAGCTCCCCACTGACACAATGTAATATTGAATTACGCGCAATCTTTGCTGCGGTAAAATTACGCTTGCGGTGGTTGACTGCTGGAGCGGGCGGTCTGACTGAGCGGCACGAGCTTATCGAACAACGCGGCTTCCTGAGAGCTCATCAGTTCACTAAGTAAACACCCGGCGCACAAATTTCTTCCGTCGAGGGTCGCTTTGGCGAAATCGGTACAATTATCGCACATAATTCGGTTTCCTTTGGGGTTGTTCGCTTCCATTTGCGCCTCCTAAAAAGGTATATCGACTCTACGCATTGAGGATTAAGAATATTTCCCGCAATTGACGAACTTTTGTCATCGGCATAGTATCCCGAACGTATTGAACACCCAGGAGCCGATACCATGACCGACGAATCGACAGGCCTGTTTTATGAGGAGTTTTCCATCGGGGCGACCTACACCACGCCGGCGCGCACCATTTCGCAATCCGACGTGGACACATTCTCCTCAATCAGCGCGGACCGAAATCCCATCCATCATCAACCGGATGCAATGGCCGGCCACCCGTTTGAACGCCCCATCGTCCATGGGATGCTGGTTGTGTCCACCGGTGTCGGATTGATTTCGGCACTCGGGCTCAACCACGGCACCTTGGTCGCGATGCTGGAACAGAATATTCGATACAAAAAGCCGGTTTATGTCGGCGACACTGTACATGCACACATGGAAGTGATAGATAAACGCGAAACCAGTCACCCGCAACGGGGTATTGTCACATACCGGTTTGAAATTCGAAACCATGCGAGTGACGTTGTCGTCGAAGGGCGAAATACAAATATGGTGTTCCGAAAAACACCCAACAATACAACGGAGAGATAACATGAAAAGACTGGACGGGAAGATCGCAATTGTTACCGGCGCAGCCGCCGGAATCGGAAAAGTAACGGCTGAACTGTTTGCCGAGGAAGGTGCAAAAGTGGTTTGCTGCGACATGGCGATGGAACCGCTCGAAGCCACCGTTACGGGTATTAAAGAGAGCGGCGGCGAGGCCATCGCGGTGAAGTGCAACGTGGCTGACGACGAAGACGTGCAGGCGATGATTAAAACAACTATGTACACCTACGGTGCGATCAATATTCTGATTAACAATGCCGGAATTACCCGCGACCAATTGACTCCCCGTATGAGTGTAGATGACTGGGACCTGGTGATGGCCGTCAACCTGAAAGGAACCTTCCTCTGTTCGAAACACGCGCTGCGTAAAATGAAAAAAGGGTCGAAAATTGTAAATACCGCGTCGATCTCTACCCTCGGAAATGTGGGCCAGGCCAACTACAGCGCATCTAAAATGGGAGTTATCGGATTGACCCGCACCCAGGCATTAGAGTACGCCCGTAAGAAAATCAACATCAACGCTATTGCGCCGGGCGCCATCGATACGCCCATGCTTGCCGAAGTATCGGATGCGGCACGCGAAGCCATGCTGAAGTCCATCCCCATGGGCGAATATCTTCCTCCCATAGAGATCGCGAAAGCGCATCTCTTCCTGGCCTCCGACGATGCGAACTTCATCACCGGCCAATGCCTCTTTGTAGACGGCGGAATGAGCGTGGGCATTTAACGCTTCGAACGCTGACCGCATCGCCCCCGCATCCCATTATTCGACCAGCAAGCCCGGCGAACTCCCGCCATCCGGATGGGAAACCCACAGATTCGGCACTCCTACAGGCAGTTTCGCTGAACGGCGGACAAAAGAAATGCCTTCTTTGGGCAGTTGCGCTGAATTTTCGTATCGATCTACCACTGCACCTCCCGCATCATACAATTCCACTGATTCAGAAGCGCTGTTTTTAAGTCCGCTCGACCCGATGGAGCTATCCAGCGGAATAACCAAACCATCCAGCGGAGCAAATCCGTCGAGCGCCAGCACCGCTACCTGCCCCGATGCCAACATTCCTTCCACAATGATATCGCCGTTCTGGTCGCCGTTGTCGTCAATCATCCATCCCGCCAAATCAATTGTATCTGTGCCCCAATTCGCTATCTCAACAAACTCTCCATCCGGTTCGTCTCCTATGCAATCGGCCAGCACTTCAGTAATTCGCACACCGCAACCTGCCAGAACGGGAATCGCCACATCCAGTTCAACAGCGTTCCCGTTTACATCCTCAAGTCCGAAAGAAGCAGCGACAGGTTCTTGGACAACTTCATTCGACCCATCCAACAGAAGTTCATGTTCCGTTGACCAATCCGATGACAGTACCGCTCCCCCCACAGACTCCGGCATGGTAATATGCGCCGGTTCATCCGTTGAAAACGCAACCCAGGCAGCCAAGTTGTCGGACACCATACAGACCGCGCCGACACGAATGGCACCCGGCGAGCACTGTCCGACAATCAACGGCGGTGAATGGTCATCGGCGTCTGTATCCGGTGGTCCAGGCGCATCATTCGCCGCGTCATTTCCTGTTTCTTCAGAGGCTCCAATGTCGGCCGCGTCCGGCAGCGACGTCTCTGAATCCGCGCTCCATAATTCCATTTCATCGAGCAGATGCGTATCCATGCAACCGAAGGCTGCGCCCCACACAATTATAAAAATGGTCAACTGTTTCATACACCGGTATCGGCCGATACACGGCAGTGTTGCGTGGTTTTCTTATTTTTTTATCGCTGGTAGAAAACGACGGTTATGCCGGGGAGTTTGTCGATAAATTCGTTTGGGATTCACGGGTATCGCGATTGTCCTCGGACGGGAGGGCACCCAATGCGTCTCTTTTGGCGGTTAACTCAAAATACACAATCACCGCAATAAAAAACACCGTCAAAACCGCAGTGAAATATGTATTATACGGAAAACTGTAATACGTATATTCCCGAACGACATATGCCAGCGCGGAAGTACCCAGCAAATACGTCATGAACAGTTTACCGAATGTTTGCTGCATATACCGATGCCACATGAACGGCACGCCCAGAAACAATGAATAGTAGTAATGAACCGTACTCAGCAGCATGAAGAAAATCAGAAACGCCGTCAGCGTGGATTTGGCAATATCGTCAAGATGCTTGAATTGCTTAACAGTGAACGCACAAATCACCGCTGTCACCACCCATCTGATGTGATCCGCAGAAATCACCCAGAAAAGAGGTTTATGTAAATTGGCGAGTCGAAGCTCATATCCAACATAGGCATCGTTCTGCAAAAATTCTCTGGGCCATAAGAAATTGTAAATAAACCCCACCCGCATAGTGCTGAATCGACCGCTGTTCAGCTCCATCTGATGCAGGAATTCCTGCCAATTGGCAAACCCGTGTCCGTGACTCACACTGATGATGAAAAGCAATACACCGGTGATGCCGGCGCCCACAATAAACCGAACATACTCTCGTTTGATTCCCCGGCGATGAATAAGATCCCACAACACGGCAATTCCGATGCCTACAAACAGCAACACCGGAAAAATCCGAACTCCAGCCGCGAAGGCAAACGCCGCACCAGACAACCCGTATCGCTGCATTTTCATGAATGAGAGTCCCAACCCAATCGCCATCACCCATTCGTGCCGCAAAAATGAGCTTCCCATAAACCAACGTTCCAGAAAATTGGACCAGAAAAATATAACAATCAGTAACCCAAAACGCCATCCGAACGCACGAATGACAACAACGAACATAATCAATACCAGCCAAAAATTCAGCAGCGCCAGCAACACCATATTTCGGTGATTCAATTCCACTAAATTGGCGATCAATCCCGCGAACGCTTGAAACACCGGCGAGCCGTTGTAGCCGTGATCTCTGAACCGACGCTGCCATCCGTTTCGTCCGTGCCATCCGCGAAAGGTGTCCACGTCCTTGAGGTAGCTTTTCCACCGTTCATCAGAAAAGCGTTCCCTGCAATTTTCGCGCACCCGAGGCGTTATCAGCTCAGAAATCGGCTTCAATGTGTTGGTTCGTAAATCGCGACCGTATCGGGCCATTCCGGTGCCCGTTTCCATCTGCGCCGCACCCGCACATTCATAATGCACCGCGTAGCCCAATTCCTTGAAATACTTCGGACCGAGGAAATAACAGAAGGTATCTCCCGCGTCGAAATACTCGTTCCGTAAAAAACAGTACTTCAGCGGTGCAACCGTCATACACATCACTGCGGCAATCATCAAGGAAACAAACATCACCCGCTTTGCACGCAGACTCTCTTTCCGGATGAACACAGAAACCAGACAAACCAACGCGCCGATAGCACCGGCTACCCCAAGAAACGCGTTGTACTCATACCGCTTCAAAGTGAGATGAATTTTCCATCCGAAGAAGTTGGCTTCATCAATGGTTCGTCCAGGTTCGTATGCCTCGCTGTACACCACAATGGAAGTCACCAACAACACCACCGCAATCAGTATGAAAATGGCAATATTCTCGCGTGATGAAAACAATTTATTTTTAAGCAACGTAAGATATTTCATAGCATTTAACAGGTTGTGTCGTTATATCCTATCGGATGTCAAGATAATTATGCGGTGCTACGTGTCAGACTGCGTCACCATAAACGCAGATCAATCTTTTCCGTGAAGATAAAAATAAATTGATGTGCCCAGCAGGACCGAAGTGTAGTTCAACTCAAGTGACATACCGCTCACTTCATCAGACTCCCGTTTCGTAACCAGGACAGCAGCAAACAGGTCGATGACCGTTTTACGGCTCAGCATTCGAATTCCCAATTTACCGCGAGCGCCCAATGCATTGGCACGAAAGTCTTCAAATTTCAGCATATCGAACTCCACCCCGCCGCCGATGAAAAAGCTGTTGCGATACGAGCGAAACGGAATGTGAAACAGCACATTCAGACCGGGCGAAATGCGCAGAAAATTGAATACTTCTGAATCGCCCCCCTGTACCGCCAATATTTTCGGCGCCCAGCCGAACTCCGTGAACAGCTCTAAATTCACATACTCCACCGGCGAATATGACAACGAAATATTGGGGACAAGAGACAGGATCATTTCGGTGAACCCCTCCTCCACCACCGCAATATCACCCTGCGCATTTATCCAGTCCGCCATGTAGTCGTTTACCTCTTTGGGATAAATAAAGCCGAGCGCCCCCCCGCCGCCAAGTAATAACAAGTGCCTTCTCGGTTCGGTACGGTTCGGCCACGGTGCGGGTATAACAGAAGGCGCAGCAACCGCGTCATCGGAGGGAAGCGGCGGCGCGGGTGGAATATCTGCAGAGGGGACGGATGCATCCGGTGCAGACGATACAGATTGAGGAAGCGGCGTTTCAGGCGCCGGCTCCAGGCTATCGGGCACCACCGCTGCCGGTGAATTATGTACCGCTGTAGCCGATGCGTCTTCGACCGCCGCGTCTGGTGCAACCGCTTCCGGATTGGTCATCGTCGCTTCAGCGGGCTCGCTCTCCTGCGCCTGCACCACAGATGCCGCCACACTCCAAAACAACGCCCCTATAATCACGTTTTCAATAACTGTTGAACGCATACAACTGCTCCTTACTTGTCACGTATGTGAAGGATGGAGGCTAACCGGCAACCGTTCATTTAAGCAAGCGGTTTTATGAAAAATCCACGTTAAAAGAATTGCAGCGCCAGCGTATCGGCCACAAGCATCGCCTGCGCCGAAGGGACCAGAAAATCGCCTCGTTCAAGCAACATTCCCTCTTTGACCAGCCGCCGCAATATCTTACCGGCGGATGGATGTGCATTCATTAACACGGAAATGCGTCGAACATCGATACCATCCACACAGCGCAATCCGAGCATGATTCGCTCTCGCGCCAAATCCAACTCAGAGAGCGACTCCTCAAACCCATTTCCCCAAAATATGGCGAAGTTATGGTTGACGTCTGCCGCAGCGGAACGACGCAAATACAACGGCAACGATGGGCCATTCCCATACCGCAGCGCCCGGTCACCTATGCGGACAAATCCATGGGCGCCGGCGCCGATTCCCAGGTATTGCCCCCCCCGCCAATAATGGCCGTTATGGACACTCCGCTTTCCCGGTACCGCGAAATTTGATACTTCGTATCGCTGCAACCCGTATGAAGACAATACCTCACCCAACTGAACCCACTGTTCAACGCGCAGCTCTTCATCCGGCAGGGTCACGTCACGTCCGGCCAGCGGCGTACCATCCGCAATGGTCAGTTCATAGGCAGATACATGCCCGACCTCCAAATCACACAGACGTCGAACTTCATCTGTCATTTGCGCTGTTGTCTGTCCGGGAGTGGCATAAATAAAATCAAGGCTGATGTTGTCAACCCCCGCCGCCTTCAGCATGTCCAGCCCCCGTACCGCATCCGCAACTGAATGCCGCCTTCCCAACCATGCCAGTCGTTCATCAGACATAGCCTGTACCCCCAATGAAAACCGGTTCACTCCCACCGAAGTAAGCTCGTCAATCCAAGCGGAATTCACATCTCCGGGATTCATTTCAACGGTTATTTCGACCGGCGCGTTTCGCAATGCCGCAGCCGCGGTGACAATGCTGGAAATCGCTGCCGCAGGAAACAGCGACGGTGTGCCCCCCCCGATATAAACAGACGTTACGTTGCTCTCCGCATCCATGAACCTACTGCGATACGCCAGCTCGGACATAACCGCATCAACGTATTTCTCGACGGGAATATCGGCGCACGCATTGGAAACAAAATCGCAATATACGCACCGGCTGCGACAAAAGGGGATGTGTACGTAAATCGAAACCCCCTCCATGCCGGCTATAGGGGGATATTCAGCTCACCCGCACGGATGGCTTTGCGAATTCGAAACTCATTCAATGTAAGCGACGGCGCCATAATCAGCGACCCCACTGCGATCAATAAAAAGGACGCCAGCGGCAGCTGAACTGCGGCCAGTATCGACGTGACAAAAACAAAGAAATCCCGTTTGGTCATGGTATGAATCACTCTTACTGCCACGCCCCATTTCCCCTTCGGCTCCCCGGAGGAAAACATATTGGGAATGGCCAGCAGGTCACCGGTGTTCATTTTGTATATCCGCTGATACATAACAATGGAGGCATACCACTGAATCGCGAACACCGCGATACCCACGCCGTACAACCAGTCCCATCCGAGCACCCGCGCCTGACCAAACGACAGACCCAAGCAAAAAATGTAGTTGGTCACATCATCACCGATGCTGTCCAGCCACTGTCCACGGGTTGAAAACTGATACTTCAGCCGAGCAATTTCCCCATCGCAACCATCCAGCATCGACTGGGTCTGAAACAGCACCCCCGCCAAAACCAACGCCCACCAATGCTCAGCGAAATACGCCGCTACGCCCGAAAGAATCCCCAGCAGCATGATCGCAACCGTCAGTCCATTGGGACTGATCGGTGTGTGAATCAGCATGCGCGTTATGGACAGAGATACCTTGCGGTTAATCGTTTTCGAAATAAAGCCGTCAATCGGTTTAATCAGCGATAGAAACAACGCCTTGCGCGCAATCTTCGCGGCTTGAGTATCGACCACGCGAATCGCGAACCCTTTTCCCGATTCAGCTTCGCCCACTCCCAACGCAGAAACGGTTGCCTCCACATCGCTCAATTGTGTGTCCAATTGAGAAACCGGCACATACCGAAGAGGCAAATCACTCGAAAGGGTATCCACATTCTGCAGTAATCCGCGGTCAAACACCAAGTCGGAAGGGACCAACCACACACCGTCATCCGGCAGCAGCGTTGCGGAGCCGGCCGGCACCACTTCAATCTCTGCGCGGTCGCTTTGCGGCCGTTCGCCTTCACCTACGAAAACAACCCGGTCGACGCCGCCGTATGACAACGAGAGCAGCAGTCGCTCCCCAACGGTCAGGCCGGCAATTCTCCGGTTCGGATTCCCTTTCTTCGTGCACAACACATAGGCCGTTTGTTCTTGAGTCATGGTATCGCTTTCATTTCACAATTCTGCAAACCAATGCGGTTCAGGCTGATACAGATATAATTTTGGGGAATACGCCGCAAAAATCGAAGTTGACTTCTTGGTGCTAGAAACTGACGACCACATCGCTATGCGTAATTTCTTCTTCCACTGCTGTCAGCACCGCATGAAACGGCGCCTTCTTCCAGCCCGGGGCCACTCGTTTAATCAGACTGGCCACATTTCGGGCAGAATCCTCCACACTCGATTCTGAAATGCCGTCGCCATCAAGACGCCGGCCGAGATACCTCTTTCCCGCCACGTCGAATTGTTCCAGATATTGCGGTTGCTCCAGAAACGATTTATCGGATTTGCTGCAGTTGGAAAGTCGCTGTTGCAGATCGTCGTCCACTTCAAATCCCAGAAAGAAAAATTTTGCAGACGCCATAACGCAGGGCTACCAAACCAAATTGCTGGCTTTGCGCAAACGCGGAGTGAGTTGAACTTTTTTCTCGAATTTTCGACAATCCAGACAAGAAAAAGAACGCCACCGTTTGGCGGAGGCTTCATTCAAACATTTGTCATAAAACTTACAGTCATCTTTTCGATGCAGTGAAATCTCTCGAATATCCAGTGTTTCATCAAGTCGTTTCATTAATCACCTCTCGTGTTGTGCCCCGCCCAAAAAAGAGGAGGCAGTATAATGCAAAATGTAAGTAACGCAATTCATTTTACATAAATAGTGGCAAAATGTTCGGATATTTTGCACTTTTTCGTCATTATCCGTCAAATTCCCCACCTTTCGGCCCCATCAGACCGAAATTCGCAGACCACTATTTACACATGTTACTTGAAAGTGCAATGAAACTTCGTTGAATGATATTTTTTAATCAATAAAATTTTACAATATTTCTATTCCTGGAATAAAACTTCATCCCAGTATTCCACATTGAACCCGACCAATCCGAATGTCTCGCCCAGAATAAACGGGCGTTTTACCAGATTGCCGGTGGCGTTCAACACATCGATGGCTTCTCCTGCGGTCATTTTAGGCAATTTGTCTTTGTATCCGCCTTGCTTGTAATCTTTGCTCGAAGTGTTGAACAATTTTTTAATATTCCCGTCCTGGTACTGAAGCATTTTTCTCAGTTCGGTCTTGGTAGGGGGCGTTTCCCGAATCGGCACCACCTGAACATCAACGCCCTTCAGTTCGAAATACTTCAGCGCCTTTTTACAGGTGCCACATCCACTGTAGCAATACACTTTTAATGACATCGCGTGGTCTCCTTTCAGCCCAATCGCCTCACGGCATCTGCACCTTTCCGACCAGATCGAACGGCTTAACACCGTTTCGCTCACAATACTGTTCCAGATCCCTCACCAATTCAACCGCAACCGTGGGATTTGAGAAATTGGCGGTTCCCACCTGGACCGCACTGGCTCCGGCCAGGAAAAACTCCAGCACATCTCGAAGGCAGGTGATCCCCCCCATACCGATAATCGGAATTCTTACAGCCTGGGCCACATCGTATACCATACGCACCGCCAACGGACGAACCGCCGGGCCCGACAACCCACCGAAACCGACCCCGAGCCTCGGCTTTCTAGTGTTAACATCGATGGACATTCCACGAAAGGTATTAATCAGCGACACGCTATCCGCCCCGGCCGCCTCCACCGCGCGGGCCACTTCCTTTATATCGAACGCTTCGGGAGACAGCTTCACAATAACCGGCAGCGCGGTGGCTTTGCGCACCGCTTCGGTCACTTCAGCGGCCGGTTTTCCCGAAACCCCGAAATGAATTCCGCCCGACTTCACGTTCGGACACGAAATATTTACTTCAATGGCGGCGATTCCCTCCACGTCATTGAATTTTCGGCACAACTCGGCAAATTCATCGGCGCTGGTGCCATAGGCATTGGCAATCACCGTTGCGCCCTGCTCCCGCAGCTTGGGCATCATGCGGGTGACAAACACATCGAAGCCGACATTGGCCAATCCGATGGAATTCAACATTCCCGAAGGCGTCTCGCACATACGCGGAGGAGGATTTCCCGGGCGAGGCTGCAGCGATATTCCCTTTACACTGATTCCGCCGATGGACGAAATGTCCATGACATCGCTATATTCCACGCCGTAGCCGAAGGTGCCCGATGCCACCAGGATCGGATTTTTCAGGGTCAACGGACCGAGGACCGTTTCGAGTACATTCGTCACTTTTCACCTCCATAAATATTCGCCGCCACAAACACCGGTCCATCAGTGCACACATATGTAAACGTTCCATCGGGTTTTACCACCGCACATCCCTTGCAGGTTCCCATGCCGCACGCCATGGGCGATTCCAATGCCACCTGACACTCCACGCCTGCCGCCATGGCGACTTTCCCCACCGCCTCCAACATGGGATTCGGTCCACAGGAATACACTCTGGTACGGCTGTCTTTCACCATATCCACCAACGGCTCTGTCACCAGACCTTTGTGCCCCACAGAGCCGTCTTCGGTGGTAATCACCAACTTTGCCACTTTTTCGATGCGCTCGCGCAGCGGCAAATCGTACTGCGTGCGCGCCCCGTACAGAAATGTGATCGGCACCCCTGTTTCGGCCAGAAGCTCTGCCAGAAAAACCAACGGAGCCACCCCCACACCGCCGGCCACCAGCACAGCGGCTTCGCCTTCCGGTGGAATAAAACCGTTGCCGAGGGGGCCCAGCACGTACAACTCATCACCCACATGCATGTTGCACAGCAGGTAGGTTCCCGGCCCCACATCTCGTACCAGCACCTGACCGACGGAACCGGATTGAACAATTGAAAACGCACGGGGAAGAACCGGATTCGCTCCCCAGTTGCCGCGAATCATCACAAACTGCCCCGGCGTTCCCTGCAACGGCGTATCACATATGAAAGAAAGCAGCGAATAGCCCGGCGCCACTTCTTCAACAGATTGAATGGTTGTTTTTAAATACTGCTTCATGCAGGATGTTGTAATGGCGCCCCTCGCTGTTGGCAAGCGATTTTCCGCCCCGCGCAGATTCTGCACAAAATCACTGGGTGTCGGTATCCGTATCGGCTTCCCGAAGTGCCTGGTCACGCAACATCTCCAGGTACTGCGCGCCTTTGCGCGACAATCGATGCTGCGAAGGGAGCGGCGCCTCCGACGACGGTTCATCAGTGGATGAATCGCTGTCCAAAGTTGCCTCGTCCACCGGATGAATGGTGACGCAGCGATTTTGCAAGTTGAATTCCATGCGCTGCAACTGCCCATCCTCGTTTAAAAAAGTGAGCGAACCGTCACTGCGGCAATCTTCCGCCCGGGTACCGATACGCCGGATAAACCGGCGAAACTGATTTACTTCCTCGCTGTTATCCACAGAAAACGCGATGAGCTTCTTCAACGTTTCGGCATTCATAATTGTGGAGTCGTAAAAAGTGACGACCACTTCGTTCGAGTGGGATACCAGTCTCTGCTTGAACGCGAAGAACGACTGGGTGCGGCAGCCGGGTATCATCCCCAGAAGAACCAACGCCCAAAAAAACCGTATTGAGTAATGTACATGGCGGCACATCATAATGCAGCCTCATACGGGTCAATGCACTTTTTGTCAAATCGCCTGAGACATCCGTTCGATTTCGGCGCTGGTTTCCTGAAGGGATCCGACCTTCAACAGCCGGGCCGCAAATGCGTTTGCATCTTCGATGGTCAATTTTGAAATCTGCTGCTGCACCACCGGCAAAAACTGCGGGTCAATACTGAGTTTACGAATGCCGATACCGAGAAGAAAGGGCAGGAATCGAGGCTCCCGCGCCATCTCGCCGCAAATCGACACTGGGATTCCCGCCGATTTCGCGGACGTCGCAATATGGGCCAGTCCCCGCAGCACAGACGGATGATGCATGGCGTAATACTCTGAAACCAATTTACTGGTTCGATCGGCAGCCAACATGTACTGCACAAAATCGTTGGTTCCCACCGAAAAGAAATCGACCTCTGCGGCAAATAAATCCAGTATGCCCAGCACTGCCGGCAGCTCAATCATCATACCGATTTTCATATCGCCATGAAACTCCACATCTTCTTTTCGCAACGCTTCCTTGCAGTGCTCCACCATCTGTTTGGCTTCCCGGAGTTCATCGAGAGATGAAATCAGCGGAAACATCATCTGCGCGTCCGGATGTCCGGTCGCCGCACGAAGGATGGCGCGAATCTGATTTTCGAACACATCACGATGTCGAAGCAGAAACCGAATGGAACGCAGCCCCAGCTCCGGGTTCACTTCGGTCTGCACATTCGAGTACGCCAGGGCTTTGTCGCCCCCTGCATCCAACGTGCGAATGGTGACGGTTTTATCTGGCATGCTGTCGAATAGCCGCTTGTAAATCACATATTGCTCTGCTTCAGAGGGAAAAGTGGTTCGAATCAGAAACGGAAACTCCGTTCGATACAACCCGATTCCCTCGGACTTTAATTTCTGCGCCAGCGAAACTTCACTCAACAGATTGATATTGGCCAGCAGCGTAACGGCGGTACCGTCTGCGGTTTCAGTATGCTCACTCATCCACGCGGCCTTGGCGCCGGCACTCTTGTGCGCCTCTTGCTGTTGCTCGAACAACGAGATGGTTTCCTGGCCGGGATTCACATAAATATTCCCCACATTCGCATCGAGCAAGACCGGTGTTCGGGGAGGTAATTCCAACAACGCGGGTTCATCGGCAATCACCAGCGGAATCTGCAGGGAACGGCACAGAATAGCCACATGCGAAGCGATTCCCCCGCCCACCAGCACAATACCCAACACCTCGCCGGACGCCAGCTTCAGCACATCTGATGGGAACAACTCCGAAGCAATAAAAACCCGTTTCGGTCGAATTTCAGTCGTGGCTTCATCGAGCATATTCGATAGAATACGCAGCGCCAAATCTTCTACATCGAGGGCTTTTTCCTGCATGTACGCATGAGGGCTTTCCATAAACAGCGCGATATATTCGGATGCCACGGTCTTAACCGCTTCCACCGGGTCGATACCGGTATCAATCAACCGCGCCATCTCGCCGCTGAATGACTTGTCTTTCAGCATCATGAAATGCGCGGTAAAAATCAGTGACGCGCTCTCCGGCAGACGCTTGGCGAATCCTTCCTGCAGCAATTGAAGTTCTTTGATGGTACGCTCCAGCGCCTGCTCAAAATCAGCTTTGGTGTGCCGCTTGCCGCCGTTGCTTTTTCTGCGCAGCAACACGCTTCGGCTCTTTTTCATCACCAACGATTTGCCAAACGCATATCCGGCTGCCGCACTGGTTCCGTTGATAAGCCTACCGTCCAACGAAACCCGTGTCTCCTGCAGCGCACCGTTCGAACCGCTGGTATCGGACTGACTTACCGCCATGAGCAAACGTACATTTTCAAGAGACCCGGCCAGCTGTGACGCCGCGGCTTTCAATGCCCGAACGTCATCGTCATCAAACCAGTTCCGCTCTCCGTGCTGTACCACCATCGCCCCGATCTTTTCATCTCCGCGTCGAATGGGTACACAGATAAACGAATGAAACTTGTCTTCATCGGCTTCGGCGAAATACTTGAAGTTCGGATTGTCCTGTGCATTGCCGTCGTTAATCACCGCATATGCCTCAAAGGAAATGCCCACCAGACCTTCACCCACTTTAAGTTTCACGACATCAACGGCGTTCACGTTCAACCCTTGCGTAGCTTTCAACACCAAGGCATCTTCTTTTTCATTGTATAAATAAATCGAGCAGACATCAGCGTGCAGATGACGCGCCACCAGGTCGACGGTCTGCTCCAGAAACATTCCGATGTCGGCAGTGTCTGCAAGCAGGTGCGCCAGTTCTCCAATATCGCACAACAACTGAAAATGAGTTCGCTTCGTTTTCGCCATGATTTCATCCATCCCAAAAAAACGTCCACCAAAACCATCCCGACTTTTCCCGGGCAGCACCCTTCGTTTTCGCTGAAGTGATGCACGATTGGTGCCACTTGAAAAAGAATGTACTTCCATTGCGTGCAATGCACAAGAATGTACAAACGAAACAATCATCAGATACAAAATTGAATCGAACCATCTTAGATCGGCGATCAGTTTGATTCCGCCAGCGAAATCGCGGGAATACAAGCAGTTTTGCTGCGCGCCCGCAAGGCCAGACCAAGGTGTAGCCATAGCTGCAACGACCGAGGGACTGAGGACGAAAGCGTAAAGAAGCCGGATTGCTGCGATTGCAGCAAGGATTCAAACCGGTCGCCGCTCTAGAACATAGATAATATCGGTAGAATGTCATCAGATGGGGAGACCCCAATTTACTGCGCGTGCTGAATGGGCTTGGGAATCAGGCTGTCCGAACAATCGTGCCCCTTTATTTTCCTGGATATTGCCATGCATTTGATATTCTTCTTGAAAAGGATACCGTGCGGCATTCCATAATCAGACGATGATCTCCCGGTTTAGTCCATTGATCCAAAACGACTCAATTCACGGCTAGTGTCAAAGATGAGCAACTCTGCTCCTGAATCAAAAACCAAGCGCAGATCTCCGGTAGGTGTCGCCTCAGCCGTCACAATCGAGTTATTCAAAAGCGCAATTGCACTGACCCCTTTATTGCGAATTATTGTTAGGTGTTTCTACGTTTCCAAGCAATGACGAGATGGAAGGGTTGGGGGTAACGAATTCGGAACCGAAATATTTCTTTTTTGTGCTTCGGCGTATAAATGACCTACAGACCAATTCACCACCTCAATCCGGTCCTCTGCCAGCATTTCACTCACCACCCGAACGCGCCACGGCGCACAATAGGGTTCGCCGGAACCTGTATATAAAAAGTTATCCGATCTACACCCGCCGCCACATAAACTCTGCAACGGGCAATTCTTACAAGTTTGCAGACTCGAAGCGGGATGGGGATTCTCTCGAAGGTGCGCCAACGCCTCTTTTATAGAGAGAGTTGAAATATGCCCGATGCGCTCTTCCATTTTAAAACAAGAAAACAAACTCCCGTCGCTGCGAACATTTAAATTATACCCAACTGCACAGTCACAACCATCGCGCCGGGGCATCACGGGCGAGGGAAGGGGCGCATCAATATTCTCTCCGGCTTCAAATGAGATGTCAGTGAGTGCTTGTTCCAGTTCATCGTTTGAAAAAAAAAGATGCTCGCCTTTTTCTCGTCCGCTTAAATACAACACCCCAATAGAAATTTTAAAATGTGAAGGCAGACGTTTTTTTAATATTCGAAACTCCTGGCTCATTTCTTCGGCATTTTGAGGCATCAGCATAATATCCACATCCGCATGCCCACCTCGCTGCGCCAATTTTTGCAACCCTTCCACAACGGCATCAAAACGCTTCGTCCCGGACAGGGCATCACAACTGTGGGCAGCCGCACTCGCCAGGCTAATTCGCATTTGAACGCCTTTTTGAGTCAATTCGGCGACATGGCCAAGCATTTCATCATCATCAAACAGCACCATACCGTTGCTGTAAATGGTCGGTTGCAGCCCCAACTCCAGCGCCGATTCTGCCAGGCCAATCGCTCCGGGAACAAGAAACGGCTCTCCCCCAAGCAGCGACACCTTTGTTCCTTCCCCCAGCAATAGACGGACATCACGCAATACCTGTTCGAATGCCCCCACATCCAACTCATCTTTGCGTGCGACAGAAGAATTGGTGCAACAGTAGGAACACTTCAAATTACACGCATTGGTCAACTGAAGCTGAACCTTTGTCTTCTGGGGAGATACGAGTGGCTTGGGATGAACAAATCCATGAACCATAAGTGTCTCTTGTATCGTTGGGGGTAATTTTTCGAATGGATGGGTATGGGATAGAACAGCTCGTACGCTGTCAACTGCGATAGCGGGAATCTTGCAAAACAGCGCATGTTGAGCAGAAACCAGCAATGCACCATCAAACAACGGAAGAAATTCGGAATCGGCAGGAAGTTGAATCATTTTCAGCAGCCTCAATAGTAAACTTTTATTCCGGCGGCGTTAGCCGAACATCAATCGTGTCGGTGTCTGTCTCAGTGTCTGTATCCACTGCCAACG
>JAFGXQ010000237.1 GCA_016936575.1 Deltaproteobacteria bacterium | reverse complement strand
GTGAGGCTTTTGAGCGGGAAACGAGATTCGAACTCGCGACGTCAACCTTGGCAAGGTTGCACTCTACCACTGAGTTATTCCCGCAAAGGAGCGCACTATTTATCGAGCTTTTTTAGGGTTGTCAAGATGCAAAGAACGCAAAAAAATAAAAAAAGGCGTGTCCAAACCGCGGGCGACAACGCGTCGATTTTATTGCTCCGCGAGGCATTGAATGGTCATTTTTCATCGAGTCTCAATAGGTTATCGTGTTTTCGCTTTGGGTTTTGCGATTTTCTGTTAGACTCACGCTGAACATATATTATTAATTTGTCATATAATACTGTTAGAAATTTCGAAAATTACCGGAGGATAAGGTTCGCGACCCATTATGGACACCACTCAATTGGAAACAGCGTATATTGACAGCAAAATTTTGGAATTAGTCGAAGAGTATACTTTTTCGAATCACGATTTGATGCTGAAGGTGCTCGGACCAGGAAGTGAATTTGTACATCCCATATCCAGACAGTTGGGAGTGAAAATCGGTCTTCGGGGTGATACGCTGCTGTTTCGCGGTGATCCCGAGGGCGTTTCCTGTGCGATTCGTTTGGTCGATCAGCTGGCTCGCGTATGTCGCGGCGGAAAGACGCTGAAAGAAGCCGATGTGGTGCGAGGCGCGAGAATTCTGGCCGATGACCCCCATGCCGAACTGAACGCGATTTTCAACGATGTGGTTCACGTAACCGCGTCCAGACGATTGATCACGCCCAAAGGGTTGGCGCAGAAAAAATATGTCGATACCATTCGCAACAAGGATTTAACATTCGGTATCGGACCGGCGGGTACCGGAAAAACGTATCTGGCGGTGGCTGTTGCGGTGAGCGAGTTGCTTGCCGGCCGCTACAAGCGAATTGTGCTGACGCGACCCGCGGTGGAGGCGGGTGAGAAGCTCGGCTTTTTGCCTGGTGACATGGTCGAGAAGATCAACCCGTATGTTCGGCCTTTATATGATGCGCTGAACGACATGATGGATTCGGGGCGTACGCAGGATTTGATTGCGCTGGGACAAATCGAAATCGCCCCCTTGGCGTTTATGCGCGGACGAACATTGAACGATTCGTTTGTGATTCTGGATGAGGCGCAGAACACCACAAGGGCGCAAATGAAAATGTTTTTAACCCGGCTTGGGTATTCTTCAAAAGCCGTGGTGACCGGAGATGCAACACAGGTGGACTTACCCGGGAATACAACTTCCGGTCTGGTGGACGCGAAGCGAGTGCTGGGAAACATCGAGGGAATCGGATTTTGTCAATTTTCGGATGTGGATGTGGTGCGGCACGAATTGGTTCAACGAATTATTCTGGCTTATGAAAAAGCCGAAACATTGACTGCGAGGGCGCAGTCTGACAGGAAAATGAACGATGGCGAACATCAATCTGACTGATTGGCTGAATTCAATCGAAGGATTGAATTTTGGAGAATTGGGACTGACGCAATCGGACGTGGCGAAAGATGCGATACTGCTTTCGCACAAAAAAGGCGGTCAGGCGTTTATTGTGGCAGCACCGCAGAGTCCGACCGTTACCGACGAAACACCGCAAATCTATATCACTCACGATTTGACCAAGTATGCGGGGGGCGACCATTTCGCGGTGTTTGACACCCGTGTGACCCGAACGCAGCTGACGGCTTCCGTGATGAGTGCGGTGGAATTAAGTCGGCTGAAGCACGATGACCTGAACAGTCAGAAAAGCCTTCAGCGAAAAGATTATGTGCTGCAGGAACTGCTGGAAATCGGAAAGAGCCTGAACTCATTTCAGGATTTGGATGGCCTGCTGACGGTGATTCTGGAGAAAAGCCGACAGCTGATCGGCGCGGATGCCGGAAGCATTTACGTGGTGGAGGGCCATGACGAGCCGGAGGAAAAACGACTGCTGCATTTCAAGCTGTTTCAGAACGACAGTATTCATTGTAAGACAGAAGAGTTTAAAATGCCGGTTTCCATTGAATCCATCGCCGGTGCCGCGACCGTGATGAAGCGTACGATCAATATTCCCGACGTACGCAATTTTCCGAAGGACGCACCGTACAAATTTGACCCAAGTTGGGATGAACGTACAGGCTACCGCACCATTTCGGTTTGCACGGTACCGATGATCAACCAGGAAGGCACCGTGATGGGGGTGATTCAGCTCATCAACCGAAAAAAGAATCCGTCGCGAAAATTGGTGGCGCCGGCCGATTTCGAAAAAGAAGTTCTTCCCGTGGACAGCGCGGGGATGGATTTAATTGAAACATTGGCTTCTCAGGCGGGAATTGCCATGGAGAATGCACGTCTGTATGCCGAGATAAAAAGAATTTTCAGTGGATTTGTGAAAGCATCGGTGCACGCCATCGAGCAACGGGATCCGACCACTTCGGGACATTCCTTCCGGGTGGCCGCGTTAACCCGTGAACTGGCGCGGGTCGTCAGCGCGCAAACCAGCGGTAAGTTTCAGGATGTCTCCTTTACCGCAGATGAAATTCGCGAAATCGAGACCGCGGCATTACTGCACGATTTCGGCAAAGTCGGTGTGCGCGAGGAAGTTTTGGTAAAAGCCAAAAAACTGTATCCGCAGAATCGCGAGGTCATTCGGTCGCGTATCGATTTCATTCGAACCTCTATCGAAAACGATCACCTGCAGCGTCGGTTGACAATGGTCGAAGAGGGAACACCTGTGGAAGAATTGGCCATTTTAGACGACGCCCGACGCCGTGCGGTGGCCGATATCGATGAGTGCTGGCGAATCATCAACGCCGCCAATGAACCGACCGTACTGAACGAAGGGGATTTTGCTAAAGTTGAGGAAGTGGCCGCGCGAACATTTTTCGACGTTAACGGTAAGAAACGACACTACCTTGAGGCCGAAGAGGTCAAGGCGTTGCTGGTGGCCAAGGGCAGTCTGACCGCTGAAGAACTTGAGGAAATTCGGTCCCATGCGGCCCATACCATTTCGTTTTTAGAGCGAATTCCCTGGGGTGTGGCGATGCGGAATATTCCGAAATTCGCCGGGTGCCATCATGAAAAACTGGATGGCAGCGGATACCCCAATCGACTGACCGACAAAGACATTCCTCTGCCGTCGAAGATAATGGCTGTCGCCGATATCTATGACGCGCTGACCGCGGCGGACCGCCCATATAAAAAAGCGGTGCCGATTGATAAGGCGTTTCAGATTCTCGATTTCGAAGTAAAAGACAATCATATTGACGAGGATTTGGTTTCGCTGTTCAAGAAGTTCGAGGTGTACAAGGTGATTGAGGGGAAGACGCCGTCCGAATTAATCGAACAATAATTGTTCCGTAACGGCAAAGGAATCACGCATATGCGGTTCGGCGCAATTTTCATGAGTATCTTCCTGGTGGGAATGTCTTCCGCACAGGCGGATGACGGGACGTTGGAAGGGGAAGCGAACGCTCCGGTTTCGGCTGATGTTGTCAGCGTCGAGAGCGGTAGCGAGGCGTTGGGGATGGGCGAGGAGGACTCCGATCAATTGGCAGAAGACCCCACTCCGACAGCAGAAACCGACACCGATTCGGCGGCGCCAAATCCTGAAATGGTTGAGTTTCAATCCACAGAGCCCGCCGCGCCGGCGGCACTGCAAGAAGATCCGCTGGATGAGGCGGAGACCAATGATACACTGGCGGTCATCGGTGCCGCCACCCCCGCGTCTTCGGAAGCGGAAGCGCCGCAAGTAACTGCGGCACAGGCGGACGTACCGCTGGATGTGAACGATATGCTGGAGCAGTTTCGGCCCTACGGTCAGGGAGATATGGAGTTGTCCATCGGCATCGGCGGTTCGGGGGCCGGCGGCGGGTTCACGTTGTCGGCGAGTGCGCTGTTTGCTTACTATGTGGTGAATCGATTGGCGCCCGGGTTGGAAATAGATTATCTGGCCCGGTGGGGCGACGTGAAGTATCCGCAGAGTTTTACGCTGTTTCCATTTCTGAAGTTTGTATTGATTCGTTCCCATCAGTTCGCGCCGTACCTGCTCGTGGGGGGAGGACGAACCATGGCATGGGGTGGCGGAGACGGCATTGTGGACTCGGAGACCGGTGATTTTTCGGGTATTAAAGCGGTTGGGTCATGGGTCACGGGAATGGGGGGGGGATTCATGATCGGCATCGGTGCACGAATGCGAATACAAATTCAATTACTGGCAATGCATCGAGTGTATGACGAAAAAATTCGTTTGGAACCGTATATTGAACAGACAACGTTTCTCGATGCGGACGGCAATCTGTCGTATCAATATTCGCTGGAGGGAGAAGAAACCGACAAATTATGGTATCCAGCCCCCAGTTTTTGGTTTTCATTTGCACTATAGGCATGATGCGATGCGAAAAAAACAATTATAATTTAATATAAATGGGGCCCGCCTGCTTTTTTTGGTTTTATTTTTACTATAATTTTGTACTATTACTAAAACAGAGGTGATGTACGTGAAGTTTGAAACAGTTGTGACCGGCGCTTTTCAGGAAAATTGCTACATATTGTGGGACAACGAGACCAACGATGGCATTATTATTGATCCCGGCGATGATGCGTCGCGTATTGAGCAGCGGGTGAAGGCGTTGGGACTGAATGTGATCGGGATATATAATACCCACGGGCATTTTGATCATATCGGTGCGGTGCAGCCCCTGAAAGAAGCGTTGGATATTCCGTTTGCGATTCATACCGACGATAGGGCGCTGGTTGAAGGCGCCGCGAAGCAGGGAGCGATGTTCGGGTTGGATTTGCCTTTGTCGGCTCCGAAAGTGGAAACCTGGCTGAAAGATGCTATGAAAATAGAAGTTGGTAAATCTGTTGGTACGGTATTGCATACGCCCGGGCACACGCCGGGAGGAGTATGCTTTCTTTTTGAACCGTTTTTATTCGTGGGAGACACGTTATTTGCGGGATCTGTGGGGCGGACGGATTTGCCGGGCGGAAATAGCCGCCAATTGATCGATTCGATTCAGAAAAAGCTGATGGTGCTTGCTGATTCGACACGTGTGTTGGCAGGGCATGGGCCGGAAACAAGTATCGGGAAGGAGCGGAAGTACAATCCGTTTATAATTTACGGTGGATCTTTTTAAACGAATTGGGTAGCGTAAAATCTTCGCTTGCAAAATTAATTGGGAAATGTAAAAGACGCGATAAAATGCGCCTTCAGCGGTTTATACGAGGTATTGAAAGATAATAATGAGATGCGAGGTCTGCGGTTCTCCGATTGTCGGAGAAAATGCAAAAACGAAAAGAATCTGTAGTCGATGCGCGGCGAAAAATCCCAGACTGGGAACCCTACCGGTCTCCAAAAGCCCGGATCCTCGTCCCATCGGAATGCCTCGACGCCCGCAAAGCTCAGAGACTATAGCCACCGGATTCACCCGTTCCGATCCTCCGGCGTCCAGACATAAACCCACGTTGCCGTCGCTTCCTGCACAGATTCCCACTGCTACGGTGAAATCTTCAAAACCCGCGATGCAATCGCCGACTGCCGAAACCATCGAACGACATTCTCGCAGTACAGTGTCGCCCCGAACGGCGTTGCCCTTGCCGTCCCAGTCCGAGGCGCCCGCCGCAGTGCAACCATCAAGTGTTGTGTTGGAGGGCAAGTATCGCCTGATTGATGAGCTGGGGCGCGGTTCCATGGGCACCGTGTTTCTGGCGGAGGACGTACTGCTGAAGCGTCAGGTGGCAGTGAAGTTTTTATTGCCTGAACTGGCGCATTCATCGGAGTGTGCGGTGCGGTTTAAACGGGAAGCGATTGCCATGGCGTCCATCCGCAATGAGAATGTGGCGCAGATATATTCGTACGGGGAAGATCGCGGCACCCCGTATTTCGTCATGGAGTATCTGGAGGGACAAACGGTGGAGCATTTAATCGATGCATACAACCGTCGCGGATATTTTGTGCCGCTGTCCGACGTGGTGGATATCATGATTCAGGTACTATCAGGAGTATCGGCCATTCACCGGGCGGATGCGGTGCACCGGGATATCAAGCCCGGCAATATCATGATTACATCAGATCCGATGCGTGCGGTGATCATGGATTTCGGTCTGGTACGCGATGTGAAAGTCGAAGATGACATGCGAACCCTGGCGGGAACGCCGGCGTATATCGCGCCGGAATTGGTGGAGGGGAAAGATGGTGCATCGAAGAGCAAGCTGGCAGACATCTATTCGCTGGGGGCGACCTTTTATGAACTGCTGACCGGCAGCATCCCGTTCAACGGTGATTCCTGGGTGGAAATTTTGCAGAAGCATATTGCGGAGCTCCCTGAATTTCCGTCCAGCCGGCGCAAGGGATTGCCCGAAGTGTTTGATGAGCTGATTTTATGTGCCATGTCGAAAGAACCCCGTGAGCGATTTGAGGATTGCGAGGCGTTTTTGGACAATCTGCTGGATGTATCGGAACAGGCGGAATTGCTTGAAGACGGGCGCCAATCCAATCCGCCGGGGGTTGCGGGGCGACGCGGCAGCAGCGCGGGATTGCGTCGTTCCGGCAAAAACCGCTCGGCAACCGATTCCGGGCGCAGCTTTCGTTCTACGCCGTCATTCTCTCGCGGTCGGCTGTTGGTCGCTGATGAAGACAAAGGGTTTCGCTCCATGGTATACAGTGCGGCGAAAAATTCGGTTCCCAGCTGCCGGGTGCATTCCGCCACAGACGGTGTAATGGCCATGGATATGCTGCGGTCGGTCCGTCCCCATGTGCTGGTGGTGAATCTGTCCCTTCCGGAGATGAACGGTTTTGAAATTGTGGCATCCATCGCGGGCGAAAAGGATTTCGAGAATACTTCTGTGATTGTGGTGTCGGATAACAGCGGCGCCAAGGATGCACAGCTGCTTCGCGGTATGGGCGTAAAGCATTTCTGGACCAAGCCGGTCGACTCTGAGGTTTTGTTAGAGGTGATGCGGCCGTTGCTCGAAAACCCGGCCACCACATAAAGCCTTTTATCCATATTTTTCAAATTTGTGTAGTGATCCCGAATTCCCGGAGGGAGCGCAGTTTTCAATTGTGTGTTTGGGTTATATCGACTAAAAAACTCATCCGAAGAGCAACGCATTTTCGATAGGTGTCGAAAAAGATTACAGCACGATATGCAGGAGGAAAATATGGAAGTGAAATGGCAAAGCGAAAATTTTGATCAGGATATGTTGATTCTGGCGGGTGATGTGGGCGGAACCAATACCAACCTGGCGGTCGTTGGAAAGAAAGACGGCAAGTATACGATTATTGTGGAATGCGTATTCAAATCCTCTGAAGTGACTGATCTGATCGGGCCGGTGGAAGAAACGCTGAAAACCGCCGCCGCGAAATCGGCAGAACTGAAACCGAGCATTTGCTGCATCAGTGCGGCGGGCCCGGTGGCAGACAACGTATGCGTACTGACCAACTGCAGTTGGAATGTGGACGGAAACGCCATTGAAGCGAAAACCGGTATGAAAACATTGGTGATTAACGACTTCCTGGCAATCGGTTACGGGATTCCCACCTTGGATGTGACCAATCCCGAACAGATTACCCAATTGAAAAATACCGATGGCGAGCTACCTGTGCAAACCGGCACCACCAAAGCGGTAGTGGGCGCGGGAACCGGACTGGGCGTTGGCTTCCTGACAGAGTCCGATGGGGTGTACACGGCGTGTCCGTCGGAAGGCGGCCATTCCGGGTTTGCACCGTTTGATGAGGATTCCATCGCGTTGACCGCCTATATGACTGAAAAACTGGGCATTGCGCCCGGCACCGAGCCGTTTGTTTCCGGCCAGGGCATTGCGAATATTTTCAATTTTCTGAACGAGAAAAAAGGCATTGCCACCGATGAGTTGTGCAAAGAGATTGCCGCATTGGACGACGCGGACAAACCGGCGAAAATTGCCATGAATGCCGACAACAACGCCGTGTGTAAACAGGTAATGGAATCGTTTGTAAAAATGTACGGCAAATTCGCCGGTTCCATGTCTCTGGTTTTCATGTGCGCGGGCGGGATGTATCTGGCGGGCGGGATTGTGACCAAAAATGAGAAGTACCTGGTGGAAAATGATTTGTTCATGAAATATTTCGAAATGAACTACAAGCCCAACATCGCTCCGTTGTTGAAGAAAACCCCGGTGTACATTATCAAGGACTACTCCATTTCGCTTTACGGCGCGGCGAACGCCGGTGTAACGCTCATTAAATAGTTTTCGCGTCGCGGAATCTGTTGCATCTCAGTTCAGTATTACGACTCAATTCAAGAAAAGAGGAAGACTATGTCCGATTCAGCCAAAACCGAATTCAGTGCTGATTTTGTACAAAAGATGGAAGCGGTCGGCATTGACGTGGCGTTGACCACGCGCATTCTCGAAAACTACAACGCCGGAAAGTACGATCATTTTGAACCCATCGCCGTGAAAGATATACCAAAGGTGGATGGAAAACGGATTGTGGATGTGACAGGCGATGTGACGCTGACGGTACCGCTGTCAGAGGCTCAGGCATCACTAGATGCTCTCGGCGCGCAGGTTGATCTGGCCACCCTGGGGGTCGTGGATGGCGCATCTGTTTCATTCGACAACGCAGCGTTGGTGCGATTGGGCGTGCACTTGTATGAAGTGTTGGCATTCGGCGTGTTGAACGGCGGTTCCGCCAGCAGTTATGTGGATCGCAGCAAAAATGTGGGCTTCAACGAAACGCTGTATCATATCTGTGAATCGCAATTTGAATCACTACAGCAGGTATCGAGCGGCAAGCCCAAAGGGGTAACACCGGCGTTTATCAATCTGGACGGCAGCCACGGTCCGTCATTTCTCGAATTGAAAATGCGCGGTGTGCTGATTGAGGCGATGAAAGCGCAAATGGTTTCAGGCAACCGGTCGAAAGCACTTTTTCCCATGTTTCAGATGACGAGCGTGTACAACAATCAGGAGGTGCTGGAGGCGTATGAGGAATATCGCGAACGCGAGATCATCGCACCACTGATGACGGAAACCGGTTTACAGATTACCGATTTTGCTACCGGTGTTCAGCCCATGCTGGC
>JAFGXQ010000236.1 GCA_016936575.1 Deltaproteobacteria bacterium | reverse complement strand
GCGTATTCGGTGGATGCTCTGTACAGTAGTGAACCGCTGAAGGCACAATATTTTGTAACCGCAGCTATTGACTCGAAAGTTACATATTAGATTAAGGTACATATGAAATATTTAACACATTCGAGTAATAAAATGATATCTCATCAACGTAACAATTTATTCGTTACCTCCTTGGTCTACGCACTATTATCCGCTATTTCTTGCAGTTGTAGTAGTTCAAAAAATCCACCGACCGCTGATTCAGAAACGGGTAGCATTCCGGAGACAGACAGCAATACAGAAACCGAAACCTCAACCGGTCAGATTACTGGCCCTCAAGACATACTTACCGGCAAGGAGACCTCTCCGGTAATCAATTGGATTCAGCTGGAAGCCGGAAGTTTCACTTTCGGTTCGCCGGAAACAACACCGTGCAGGGCGCCGATTGCCGAAACGGAAGTTGCGGTTGAGCTGACGCATCCATTCGTTATGGCAGAAACAGAAATTACCCAATCCCAATGGCAGTCACTTGATTTTCCCAATCCATCTCACAATGTCGGCGATTCAAAGCCCGTTACCTTTGTCAATTTTTTTGAAGCGCTAGCATGGTGCAATAAGTTATCAAGGTTGGAAGGGAAAGATACCTGCTATGATTTGTCGAACTGTTCATCTGAAGTTGGAACCGGTTGTTCGGAAGATGCGGATGGATGTATGATCGACACGCCAACGTACTCTTGCGCAGGAAATGTCCACAAATACACAAATTACTACGAATGCCCGGGCTTTCGTCTTCCGACTGCGGCAGAATGGGAATACGCAGCAAAAGCTGGTACAGCAACACACACATATGGCGGAGATGTACATTATACGGCATTGAGTTATTGTGAAGACGAACCAGCATTGAACGACATCGCATGGTATTGCTTTAATTCAAACGATACGCTTCACCCGGTGAAACAAAAACTCCCGAACCCATGGGGGCTCTATGACACACTAGGAAATGTATACGAATGGACCGACTACTACTTTATGGGACAACCGCTTACTGAAGATCCAATCAATACCCTCGTAGACCCAGTCGGCCCCGCGCAAGGCGATACTGTAGACATTCGAGGCGGATTCTGGGGACAAACCGGCTGCTACACACGTCCGTCGCGACCTCTTCACTCAAGGTGCATTTATCGAACTTTCAATATCGGTTTCCGGCCGGTGCGAACTCTGTTTGAGGAAACGTCGACGGACTCGGATTCTTCGACGGATTCGGCGACAGATTCGGCGACAGATTCGGCAACAGACTCGGCAAATTGATTTGTGCGGACCGGTTTCTGCGGCCGCCTCGGGAAAATTGAAATTTTGCTCTCACTGAAATGCGTCTTCGGGCGTTTGAACCACCGGTTTATTTCTTGAAGTTTCAGCCGTTTATGTAATGTAATAAGGTAGAACCCAAATCAAATGAGGTATCATATGAATTTTGTGCAAGCCTTCCAACGGCACACGGTTTTTCACCGAGCTCCAAGAAGCACCGGCCGAAGCATCTTTTACATCATCGCAATGCTCCTGTTACTCTGTCCGAAAATCGCGTTCGCCAAGGCGGGAACCCACGGACGGGCGGTTTCCACCTGGGATACAACGCGGTCTACAGTGGTCTTCAACTACCAGCATGGCTTTCTGTTGGGCGGTGGGTTTTCCAATATGGCCGGCTACAACGCCAACTTCACCTCCACCACAGGCAGGCTGAGTGCCCAGTTCGGGCTTCAATACGTAAATCTCGGTCCGGATGACATCGACATTACGATGCACGGCGTCGCCGGTTCGGTGGTGGCGCTGTATGGTCTTCCCATGGGAAAACGCTATGAAAACGGAATGCCCAAAGCGGCATTTTCTTTTTACGGCGGCGCCGTGCCCACCATCATTTCAAACGGTGAGCACAATTACATTACCTTCCCCCTCACCATCGGTCTGGGCATGGAAATCAACCCCATTAAACATCTTTCGATTGTTCCCTGGGTGGAGGGTGCCCCCAGCTTCAATCTGGATACCATCATCCGCTACGAAGAATTTCAAAACCGCATCAGTGAAGGAACAGTAGACGACGTGTACATTGAATACGGCCCCAACGGCGAAGTACTCGATGTACAGGTGGATGACGCGGTTATTGACGATCTCGTCTCTGACGTGATTGACTACGACGCCTCAGCTGCATTCCGTATTCGCGGCGGACTCTCAATCGTGATCAACCTAGGGAATAAAATCGACCTGCAAATCAATGGTTCCGTCGCACAGATGGGCACCGATTTCGATGCGCCGCCCACCGTATATATCGGCGGGGCACTTGCCTTCGCGTGGGACGATCCGCCCCTCGGTATTTTACCGGAAGAACAGCGGGCAAAATCGCTCTCTTGTAAAGCAGTGGGCGCAAAATTCACCACCTGCGCGGAGTATCAGGCGCTGATTCAACAGATTAGAGAAGAAGAAGCGGCCAAACTCAAGAAAGAAAGCGAACAGAAAAAAGAAATTATCGTTCACGAAGAACCGGCGACCACACAGGCCGCTCCCGCAGGAAAACCCATGTCGCCACAGGGCGTCGGGACCCCGGCATCCGCATCTGCGCCGACGGATTCCACCGAAACACCTGCCAAGCCGACCACCGCTCCCGCAACCGAACCGAGTGCGCCGACTACAACGCCACCTGCGGCAACAACGCCGGAAACCCCTACCGCACCAGCCCCGGCAAAACCCAAAACCGGCAACAGCCTGCTTCCCTCCCTCTCCCAGCCCATCGCGCAATAGAGATACGCCAACAGAGAACAACAACGATTTCAATGAAAAATAACGAAACAGGAAAACAGAAAAGCGTCTAGTGCATCAGCCCGCCCATGAGAATACCCTGGACCACGGCATCAAATTCTGCTTGCGTTTTGGCATTTTTCAGCTGATCCAGACCGGCATCAATACCGGCTATCATCATTAGAATCTGCGGTTTGCTTTTGGTCATCTGTTCGCCCGAAATCTCATCAATTCCCTTTTTCGCCTCAGCGATGATGTCCTTCCAGTCCCCCGCTATATCTTTGGGAATCCAGCGCTCTTCCACTTTCGCCATTTCCAGCGATTCGGTCTTTCCATCGAACGTGATTTTCAACATGGCGCTGTTTTCTTTTTCGTTCACTTTCTCCACCTTCATGTCCGCAAACGATTTGGGCGCATCCTCGGGAGCCAGCGTTTTCAGCTCTTTTCCTTTTTCAAACAAATCTTTGCCGGTTCCCGACAAAAAAGAACCGCCGTCAAATTTTTTCAAATCATCTAAACTGGAGAGCTCACTTTTGACCAAAACCTCCAGCAACGCCACCACCGAATCCCAATGCTTTGCCAGATCTTCCTTTTTCACCTGAAGCTGACCCACCATTGGAGATGCCAGAATAAATTCTTTTTTCTCCTTGGCCACCTCAGTCAATTTACCGGCCACAGCGAACCCTTTGTCCCACAGCTCCGGATCCATCTTTCCGGCAAACTGCTGCACCAGACCATTAATGTCGGACTGATACGTTTTGGGCAGAGCCTGCCATACGATTTGCGGATTCCCTTTTTCAAGCTGGGTGGCCACCACGGCAACGGTTCCATCGGGAGAATCGGGAATGGACACACCACATCCCTGACAACCGCTGACAAAGGCCAGCACGACATACAATAAAATGGGTAAAGTAATATTTTTCGATTTCATATGCGGTTCTCCTCCAATAAATAAAAAACGACCTTCGTTTTTAGCGATTGTAGATTTTTATACCTTTATATAAAGAAATGTCCAGCACTCGCGGAACGATACTAAGAGGTATGACTGATGCCAGCAAAAATCTGTGAAGTCCGGTTGGGTTGGACGGGCTACACCCAGGAAAGGGTCATCACCAGTAGGCCGATGGCGAAAAATGCCGAAATCACAACCAGAAAAAGCGTGCCGATCTGTATCCACTGTGACAATCTGGAGGTCTTTGCCGCGACGCTGAGGTCCGGCACGTCATCGCCTAACACTTCATCTGCAGAGTTGTCGTCCATAATCATCTGAGTGACCCGCTGCTGACGTTTGATGGACTGCCACGCAATCACTGTAATCAGCACCGCAACCGCTGCCCCCAGTAGTAAAATCGCGACCATCAGCCCTGTCTGAAACGTCGCCTTGAACGCGTTGAGGGCCGCATCATCTTCTTTGCGACTGCTCACCAGCACCGGCAGTTCACTGTGCCCCTGATACAATCTGGAGAGTGCAAATGCGGTAAGCAGATTGATGTCCTCCGGTGCCTTCTCCTGCTGCAACTGAGCGCTTACCGAGGCCAGCCACGCATCATGATGTGTCGTTCCCTTTCCCATAGCGGCAATCATTTGAAACGCGGCGCGATAATCTTCAGCGCCGTCCATCACATATACGTGCCGCACCGCCACATTCCGCGTAAACTGCATCGGCGAATTCGTCACCTGAATGCGAAGTACACCGTCGGCCGGGGCGTCAAATCGAATTTCAGCAGTTCCTTCCGCGCCTACCCACCCGGACGTGGAATAAAGCCACTGCCCCCCTTTGAACACGTCGAGATAAACGGTTTCACCTCCCGAAATCTGCTGTACTTTCGCTACAATCGGCTCTCCCTCAGCCACAAGGGGCGATGCGAAATCCACCTTCATGCCGCTGTAAACCACAGGTGGAGCCAGTATCTGAGGTGCCTTCTGAACCTCGCTTTTGCCGTCGGAGTCTTCCCCACTGTCAGTGTCTTTCGCATCGGTCCCACTGTCGGTGTCAGGCGCTATATCCGTATCGATTCCTCCGCGCGCATCACCAACATCTTCGGTTGATTCTACTGTTATGGGATAATGCAAATCCAGCGGCTGAATCGGAAACGCATCCAGCCCGAAGCGTCCGGTTCTGCCTGAAATAACATTCGATTTTTTATCTTTTTTAGAAAAAGTCGGAAGCGCCAACCGATAGTCACTCTCCACCGGATTTCCGTCTGAATCGGTCGTCTGAACGAACAACAGACTGGACAATCCACTGGGCGCGCCCCGGCCTTCGGTGTATACCCGCACAAAATGCGCGCCATCCGAAGCCTTGGCCACAATGATGTCAGGCTTGGTGTCGGATGGCACGGCGAACCGTGGTTTGGGACTGCTACCCACAATGGACACCGGCTTGCGGATCACACGCCGCTGCTTATCGAAGTACACCTGGATTTCCATCACTGCCGGTCCTGATTTGAGCAAAGGCAGCTCAAAATTTCGAGAAACCGCCACCCCGGTTTCCAACACCTCACCGTCGAATAAGGGGTAGCGTTTGGCATTCTTCTCAAGCACGGCGGATATCCGTTCCGGCAAAAAGAACCCCGCATTGTCGTCTATCAGCGTCACCCGCATGGCACCGGTACTTCCCGAAACCAGTTGCTTCTGACACAACACTACAATGGTATGCTCGATGCCGTATTGCGACACGCGAATACCGGCGCTGATTAAAACGAAAACAGCACCGGGAATGAGCACGAACAGGAGCACTTTCACCCACATCTTTTCAAACAGATCCGGGGAATCGTTGAATTCTTCGGGGGAGGTTTTTTTTGAAGTCATACTGTTTTCTGACATATCATTTCTCAGGATGTTCCTAATGGTTGGATTTGAGCCAAATTACCTTTTTTTCCGATAATTGTCGAAATTCCAACCCAGTATTTCAGATACGCGATCAAATTACATCTCGCGTCATTTCGTTCAGTTTTAGATAAATAGTGTCTTTAATGAATTGTAGCCGTGCCGATAACTGAAAATAGAATTTGCGAAAAACCGATGAAAAACAACAATTCACCAACCACATGCCCGTACACCGGGCTCCAAATCATTCAAAAACCGCAATGGACGGACTTCCCGACCGGCACGAACTACACTTCCAGCTTCGCTAAAATCGGAGACCATATCTACCTAAGCGTCGGAAAAGGGGATCTGACGACTATTGATAGTCGATTGATGAAATCATACCAGCAATTTATCACCGAGGAATTCACCACCGGTCCGATAGTGGAAATTAAGAACCTCGCCAATGCCAAAGGGATCACCGGGAAAAATATCCGTACGGAAACTATGGCGTTTTACGAGCGCAATCAGGGTAGATTGGCGGCTGTGATCTACTTCAACGGCTCTCTTCAGATGAAAATGCTGCTCAAAGCGCTGAAAACCATTTATTCCGGCCCACTGGAAACCCACGTGTGCAACGGATACAAAGAAACGCTGGAACTGGCCCTCAACATTATTGAAGAAAAAAAACGGATCCAACGCGCATCGAATCCAGCAGCGAATAACGTTTTTGTCAACGAAAGCAAACCTTTGCCGAGTGAAACCGAAATGGTCTCTGTGTCAAAGAAAGATTTGCAGCAGATGGTGAATTTCATCATCAGTTTTGTGTGGGACCAGGAAGACCAGACCGGGCACGAACACGAAGCGCTTCCGGTGTGCGACGGGCATCCCTTGGAAAAAGTATTCGAAACGCTGATTATTTTTAAAAGTGACCTGATTGCAGCGCAAAACAAACTCCGCCAGGAGGTGAAACGCGCCAATGCGCTGGCGCAGAAAGCCGAAGAGGCCAACCGCTCCAAATCAAACTTTCTGGCGAATATGTCGCACGAAATTCGTACCCCCATGAACGGCGTCCTTGGAATGAATGCGCTATTGCTTCAAACCGATTTGTCAGACGAACAACGGGATTACGCCAAAACCGTGAAATCCAGCGCCGAGTCGCTCCTGACCATTATCAATGACATTCTCGATTTCTCAAAAATTGAAGCGGGACGGCTTGAACTGGAAGAAGTTGATTTCAACATTCACGTAATGATGAATGAAATCGCGAAGATGATGGCGTTCCGAGCCGAAGAGCGTAAAATCGATTTTTCATGCGCCATGAGCCCGGATATTCCCGCAAACTTTGTTGGAGATCCGGGGCGTCTCAAGCAAATACTGATTAACATTGTGGGTAACGCCATTAAATTTACGCCCAACGGCGAAGTACGGGTTTCCTGCGACACCGACCACACTGTCAACAACAACACGATGTTGAAATTTGTCGTTGAAGATACGGGCATCGGCATTCCAGATAATAAAAAATCTCTGCTGTTCCAAAGCTTTTCTCAAGCAGATGCCTCCACCACCCGAAAATTCGGCGGAACCGGTCTGGGTCTCACGATTGCCAAACAGCTAACGAATATGCTCGGCGGCGACATCGGTTTTCGCAGCAAACAGGGAGAAGGGTCAACATTCTGGTTTACCACCCTGCTCAAGCCATCGAGCAAAAAAGAAGTGCCGCTGGATATCGCAGACATCAGCAACAAGAAAGTATTGTACATCGACAACAACGAAGCCAATCGAAATTTCGTTGCGCGGCAGCTGAAAAGCTGGTCTGTCGCGGTGACGACCGTTGAAACCGCACCCGACGGACTACACCACCTGTATAAAGCGGCAGAAGAACGTAAACCGTTTGACGCAGTCATCGCCGACATGCTGATGTACGGAATGGATGGTCCCGCACTGGCACGCATCATATCCGCCGATGAAAAAATTAATCCCGTAGCCATTATCATGATGAGCAGTATCGGCAAGCGCGGGGATGCTGCACAGATGAAAAAACTGGGCGTATCGGCATACCTGACCAAACCTGTGGCGGCATTCGAACTGCACGAATGCCTACAAGAACTGTTCGGCAGAAAAGAACTCCGTCCCAGTCAAAATCCGTTGATTACACGTCATAGTCTCGCGGAACGCCGCATGTCCAAACAACGTATTCTGGTGGCGGAAGACAATCCCATCAACCAGAAAGTCGCTACCGGCATGTTATCGAAAATGGGATACCGTGTTGTCACCGTGAACAACGGAAAAGAAGCATTGGATGCACTGAAACACAGTTGGTTTGACCTGGTGTTCATGGATATTCAGATGCCGATAATGGACGGTTTTGAAGCCACGAAAGAAATACGCAAAAATAAAAACAATCTGATGAACCCGGATGTCCCGATTGTCGCGATGACAGCCCATGCGATGTCGGGGTACCGAGAAAAATGCATTTCTGAAGGCATGGATGACTATGTGACTAAACCAATAGGCGTGCAGGCGCTCAGTGCGGTTCTGGACAAGTGGGTGAAAAACACCAAAGAAGAAGGGGCAATCACCGCTGGGCCCGTGCCGAATGAGGGTATCGAACCGGGTGCGCAGCTTCCGTTTGACCGCACCGCGTTTATCAAGCGGATGATGTATGACGAACCGCTGGCAGACCGCATTATCGAGGAGTTTATCAAGGACATGCCCAAACAGGTTCAAACCCTGATGGACGCCGTTGAAAACAACGACCTCGAAGTGGTCAAATCCCAAGCCCATAAAATCAAAGGGTCCACCGCCAACATCTGTGCGTTTCCTATGAGCGAAGCAGCCTACCAGTTGGAAAAATCCGCAGAAAACCATTCAGATAACGGTCAACTGCACTTATTGAGAGAACTGTTGGAATCGAGTTGGAAAGATTTGGCCTACAATTTAACCGGACAGCCTCATTTATAATAGGTCGAATACGGCTCCGTGGTATAATTGCAGCCATGAAAAAAGCCCATTTTTTATTGATTGCGGTATCGGCTATCGGATGCACGCCCGCTCCCCACACGAACGGGACCGCTCCTATTCGGCCGCTGCCTCCGATTCATGTCGTGGCAACGCCGGATTCCCAGAATGGAATGGCACTCGACGCCTTCGATGCGGCGGAACTGTTTTCTCGCGCTGCGGCAAACCAACGGGAAGGAAACTGCGATGAAGCGGTAGTATGGTATCGCAAGCTGCAAACCGAATTTCCCGATGCGGAAGAACTGGAACCCGGGTATTACAACATGGGCCTCTGCCTGAACCAACTCGAACGACACAACGAAGCCGCCGCCGCATATCGTTCCCTCATCACAGCATTTCCGAACTCTCCCGATAAACAGAATGCATACTTCAGGTTGGCCTCATCGCTGGAAGAACTGGAAGCATGGAATGAAATGGTCAGCACATTCAATGAACTGCAGGAGCAATCCGAGCCGCTCACTGCGCTGGATGAAGTTGAGATCTACGCCAAAACCGGCGCAGCACTGATGCGAATGTCACAACCGGCACAGGCCCGCATCGCGCTCGAAAACGCTGTTCGGATTTTTACACGCGATGAGCGCATTTCCGCCACCGCACCGGACTACTATTACTCAATGGCCCAATTTAAACTCGCGGAGCTGACCCACGAGGAAATGCGACAAGTCGCACTTCCGCCAGACGATACAGAACTCGCTGCGATTCTCGAAAAAAAATGTAGGCTGCTTCTCGACAGTCAGTATCTGTATACCAAGGTCATTCGTATCGGACACCCCCACTGGAGTGCCGCCGCCGCCTATCGCACCGGTGCGCTGTACCATCATCTGTGGAAGGACATGCTCGCTGCCCCCGCGCCGGCCGGCCTGACCGAGGAAGAGCAAGGTATTTACATGGAAGTGCTGCGAAAACGAATCAAAGTTCTGCTGCAAAAAGCAGTCAAGCAATGGAAGCGAACCATCGCATTCGCCAAGCGACTGGAACTCGACAACGCCTGGGTGCTGCAAACAGAAACCGACCTCAGAGAGATTGAGGCTGTCCTCGAAATAGAAGAAACCATCGGTGCCGACCTACCGATAAACTAACCGCGCATTTCGATAGTATCAAATGATGCTATCAGCGTCTGAGTTTGCATACAGATTCCTGGGGGCACATTGACGTGGATTAATTCTGCCGGTTCAACTGATTGCAGCGGTTCAAATTACGGATAACCTGAATCCCCATTTCACTGAAATAAAACCTTAAAATTACCACTGTTCGAAGATATATTCATTATGATATAATTGTAATGACGTTCCGAAACACACTTCGCGGACGGTCCATGAAAAAGAGGAGACAAATAATGATTACAAGATATCAATGGTTTCTTTTGCTGTTCTTAACAATGGCCCTTGTGGGAGCCAATGCCTGTGATAACGGCGGGTCCACCGCGCCCACCGTGGATGGTGACGCTGATACGGATTCCGACTCCGATTCCGACGGCGACACCGACTCTGAAGAGGACACAGAGCCCGACACGTTTAAAGATGTGAGCACCGATGACTGGGAAGAAACCAATTTTGAAACCCGATGTGTCAACTACTGCAATGTGATCACTACATGTGATTACGAGCGTGAGGAAGGACATCCGTACACCGAATACATCAGCTGGTTCACCACCGCCGAAGACTGCCCCGCGGACTGCACTGCGGACTTCGATGAAGCCAAACAGAGTATTATCACCGATTGCGAAAATTACCTGTTTTTGCTGTACTCCTGTGAAATGACGCTCGATTGTGAAGACTGGATTCGCTACCAGCTGATGACCGAAGAGGTGGACACCCTCCCGTGTGGTGAGGAAATCCAAAATATTATCGACAACTCCTGCTGGGGCAGCTGATCGCACAGATCAACTAGACATCTCACCAATATAAACATCTCACCAATACCAACATCCAAAGAAACCTGAAGCTTCCAATAAAGGCTCAAGTGAAACCGACACTGTAAAGAAAAATTTGGCAGAAACTATTCGTCGTCGTCGTGGGAGAAGCTGGCAACGACTTTGTCTTGAATCTCGCGTGGAACTTCTTCGTAGTGAGAGAACTCAACTGCGAAGGTACCGCGTCCACCGGTAATGGATTTCAGATCAGGGGCGTACCGCAGCAGCTCCGCCATAGGCGCCTGGGCTTTCACCACCTGGTTTTTCCCTTTGGCTTCCATTCCCTGCACCTTGCCGCGACGGGAGCTGATATCGCCCATCACATCGCCCATGCATTCTTCGGGACAAACCACTTCGAGATTCCAGATGGGTTCCAGCAGATACGGTGCGGCCTGTTCGGTGGCGGCTTTAAACCCTTTGGACCCGGCCATCTGGAAAGCTGCATCCGAGGAATCCACATCATGGTATTTTCCGTCGTACAGAGTTACTTTCACATCAACCACCTGGTAACCGGCGATAACACCTTTACCCATTCGATCTACAATCCCCTTTTCAACCGACGGAATCCACTGCCGCGGAATAGAACCGCCTACGATGGCGTCCACAAATTCGAATCCTTTTCCGGGGTTGGGCTCCACATTGAGATAGCAGACACCGAACTGGCCGCGTCCGCCAGACTGTTTCTTGTGTTTTCCCTCTACGCCTTCCACTTTCTTTCGAATGGTTTCACGGTACGGAATGCGGGGGGGGAGCAGCTCAACATCAATGTCGAAAATGCGCTTTATCTTATCAATCGTTGTGTCAATATGCACCTGCCCCATGCCGGCGATTTGGGTTTGCCGAACTTCTTTGTTACGAATAATATGAATGGTGGGGTCTTCTTCAGCCACGCGATTGAGCGCCTGTCCCAATTTATCTTCCTCGTTTTTATCTTTGGCGTGTACCGCGTACGTAATCAGAGGATTGATAACGGGGAGCGGCGCGTACGAAATTTTATCGGATTCATCACTGATGATATCGCCCACTTTGGTCACTTTCAATTTTGCGAAAGCCACGATATCGCCGGGACCCGCCTTGGGAACGTTTTCCTGCTTCTTACCGAAAGGCACCAGAATCTGTCCGAAGCGCTCTTTCTCGCCTTTGTTTACATTGTAAAATCCGGTATCTGCATCAATGGTGCCCGACCAGATACGGCAGATAGCCAGGCTGCCAGTAAACTTGTCTTGAACCGTCTTGAAAATCGTTGCAGAAAAAGGTGCGTCTTCGGTAGCCGGGCGTTCTTTCTCTTTTCCTTCGAATTCTCCTTTTCTCGGAGCAAATTCAGCCGGAGACGGGAAGCTGTCGCAAATGAGATCAAGCATCGTTTCAATGCCCACATTTTTCGTCGACGACACGGCGACAGCAGGCATCAGTAATCCCGAAAAAATCGCCTTGGGAAGCGCCTTTTCGATCTCTTCGTCAGACAATTCCATTGTCTCAAGATATTTTTCCATCAGATCATCATCGGACTCGGCAATCACCTCGATAAGCGCTTCTCTGGAGGACTCCACCATGTCGGCCAAATCCGCAGGCACATCGATTGGCGATGCCCCTTTAGAGCCGTCGGCGGCAAAGGAATAGGCTTTCTGCTTCAACACGTCCACCACCCCTATGAAATTATCTTCAGCGCCGATCGGAATAATCAACGGGGCGATTTTTTTGGAGAGACAATCCTGCGCTTCCTGAATCACTTTGTCGAAATTGGCGCGCTCCCGGTCCATTTTGTTGATCACGACCAACGTGGGAATATTGTTTTCTTGAGCCACCTCGAACATTTTTTCAGTCATCACCTGTACGCCGTCCACCGCCGAAATGGTTATCGCTGCAATGTCATTGGCCAGCAGCGCGTTTCGCGCATCCACAAAGAAGTTCGCATCACCGGATGTATCGGACAGCTGAATTTTATATTTTTTCCAGTCCGCCGCGGCAAACGCAGTCGAAATCGTACCCTGGCGCTTGATTTCTTCGGGTTCGAAATCGAAAGTGGAGTTTCCGTCCAGAACAGAACCCAAACGAGTGGTGGCTCCGGTATCAAACAGTATCGCTTCCCCGACCGAGGTTTTTCCACTACCGATGTGGCCGATCAAACAGATGTTTCGAATGTTTTTCGTGTCATACTTCTTCATGGTTGTGCTCCAGTGCGCTAAAGCAGTTAAAGGTCGTCTTGTAAAAGAAAGAATGCACCGTAGACCATATATTTCATAAAATCAATCACCTGCTTTTGCTTTCTTGAGAATTTTCCGCTAAATATCGGCAATAGTTTTTCTGTTGAAAAAGCATTTTTCATGCAGTAGATTCTGAAAATGCCTGAAATTACAAAGAAACCAGAGATTTCCCGTTCACTGGAAGATTACCTTGCAGCAATATGGCAAGTCATTCAGGAAAAGCGCTTTGCGCGGGTCAAAGATATCGCTGCACTTCGCGATGTAAAGCCCGGATCTGTCTCTCCGGCGATGGCCAAACTCGCCAGACTCGGGCTGATAGTATATGAGCGCCGAGAGTTTATTCTGCTCACTCCCCTCGGCGCCGAAATCGCCGGTGACTTGATTCGCAGACAGCGGCTGCTGAAAGAATTTTTCAAAGACATCTTGAAACTGCCGGCAACCGAATCCACTGAACAAGCCTGCGCGGTGGAACATTGTCTCACGGAAGAGGCCACCGCCCGGCTGGAAGATCTTATTCTTTTTATTCGCTCCCGATCGGACAAAGAAATATTTGAACCGGCATCCTCCACCCAGAGAGAATTCACGATTGCATCCATGTCGCCGGGGCAGGAAGCCACTGTTCGGCTCATTCACGCGCAGGGAGACCTTCACCATCAGCTTATCGACATGGGGCTCCTGCCCGACTCGAAAATCAAATTGGTGTCTCAAACCGATGCAGCCCCGGCATCCTATCTTATCGCACTTCAGGGGTTTGAAATATCACTCTCTGCCGAGCAGGCCGCCGCAGTGGTTGTATCTATCCAGTGAATTAAAATGATGCATTTAAAGGAGCGGTCTGCCGCCGCTGAAGTTCCTGCTGAAGATTCGCGACCACCGCTTCAAGCTGCGTCGCCAGCGTCTGGGCGCTGCTGCGCTCATCTTTCAGGGTATTCACTTCATCTGTCGCGCGCGCCAGCTGCACGCTTAATTCGCGCTTCTCATCCATCTCAGAAGTGACCAATTTTCTCAACGTCTGCATGCGTTTCACAAAAGCGGTTGCCGAATTTGAACTGAATAAATACTGCACACTTTTTCCGTTTTTACTGAGACGGTACAACATACTCGTACGCTGCACCAACTTCTGTTCCACCCGCTCAAGCTGCTGCTTCAAATTGAAAATTTCGTTCTGCTGAGCCAGTAACTGGCGTTCCACATCTGAGATTCGCGCTCTGGTACGCTCCAAATCCTGCGTTCTGGAGTCCAGTTCCACCGACAGCTCCTCGTCATCCACATAAGACAAGTCCTCGCTCCATGCCTGGGTACAAAGCAAACCAACCAACACACCTAAAATCAATCGAAACCGCACTTGCTATGCCTCCTCCAGCTTTCGAAGCGACAACCGCGCGCCGATAACCCCGGCCAATAATCCGCCGCCCAGCATATACAACAACACCGGCGCACCCAGTCGGAGGATACTCCCCCCCCCGAGCAGCGGCATAATGCTGCCCAGCACACCGTCCACATGTTCCATCAGATAGTGAAGCGCAATCAACGCACCGCCCATCGCAATCGTTGCTTCTGCCGCTCCTTCTATCAGAAATGGAAGCCGCACGTACCGCCCCGTCGCCCCCACAAATCGCATCACTGCAATTTCCTTCCGACGCGCACTGACGCCCGTTCGCACCGTTGCGGCAACAACCAATATCGCCACCACGGCTGCGAGAATGCCGAGCCCCCAGGCTGCGGTTCTTCCCATGGTACTCATGGCCGACAACCGTTCAAACCAATCCTCGTACAGTTCCACTTCCTCAATCATGTTCACTTTAGACAGTCGAGCCGCAAGCTGTTGTCGACCGTCCTTACTTTTTGAAAGTTCGTCAGTCAGATAAATATCAAGCGACGCGGGAAAGGCGCTCTTGGGCAGCGATGAACCGATGTCGCCATATGCGCCCAAATCTTTGGCAAAGTTGGCGCGTGCCTCTTCTTTGGTGGTTGCATGTACTTCATCGACACCGTCGATCGCCAACACCGCATTTTTCAGCTTCTGCATCTCCTCTTTGGTGGTGCTGTCCTTCAGATACACCGTCATTTCTGAATTACCGACCCACCCGCCGATGAGCTGATTCAAATTCACGGCAACAGTCAATGTGGCGGCAAAACTTAAAAACGCCGCCGCCAGCGTAAACGTTGAAAAGAAATGAAGCCATGGTCGTCTACGTACACCGCCTGTGGCGCGAAGCAATACATGCGTTAATTTGTGAATCCATTTTCCCTGTTGCTGTTCCATGCTACACCGCCTCCGCCTTCTTTATTTTTTTCACATCTTTGGTTTTAAACGCACCTTTGCGCGAGAATCCAACCAGCTTACCGTTCTCAAGCGCCAATGTTCGATGGGGACGCGCAGCCATCAACATTCGATCGTGCGTGGCGACCACTACAGTCGCACCTCTCTCGTTAATTGACTCAAGCATGTCGAGAACAAAATTAGCACTGTAGGTATCGAGACTGCCGGTGGGCTCATCTGCCAGAATCAACTGAGGATTCGGCGCAAGCGCCCGAGCGATAGCCACACGCTGCTGCTCGCCGCCCGACAATGTGCCGGCCATTTCATTTTCAATTCCGGAAAGCCCCACCTCATCCAGCACCTCACTGACCCGTTGATGAATATACGCCGGAGAAACGCCGATGACTTCCAGTGGCAAACCGATATTCGCGGCCACACTCAAATCCTCGATTAACTTAAAATCCTGAAAAATAATCCCCATGGAACGTCGCAATACCGACACCGCAGAAGGCTTCAGCGACGAGACATCGTGACCGTTGAACTGAATGGAACCGGTGTCCACCTGCGTACTCAAGTGGAGCAGATTCAACAGCGTGCTCTTTCCCGCCCCGGACGCTCCGGCGATATACAGAAACTCCCCTTGTTCAATATCGAGCGAGATATCGAACAACGCGGGGTTTTCGGGTTTAAAAAACTTGCTCACGCGAAAAAGACGAATCAACGGCTGCTCCGCTGCCCCTGCTTGTGAGCGACGAGAAGACGATGCAATTGCGGTTTGGTATAATGTACTCATATAACATGTATAAAAGGCCCGGACGGCGATTGGCAAAAAAGTGGCCTTTTTTTGCCGACATTTTTTTTGTTTTTCTCGGTTTTCAAAGCTGAACGACTGTACACTGAACGTGAATAACCTGTGGAAAGCTTGTTTGTTCAGTGGGGATAACCTGTGGAAAAAACAGAAACTTTGCCATCCCAAACACTACATGTGGGTGTATCCCCAAAAAAAACCACAAGATATTGTGTCAAATTTCTTGACATTGAGGGGTAAAAAGCGCAAAAACCGTAATGCGGCAAACACTGAACAAATTGCTATTCAATATCGTTTTTTTCTGAGCGTTGAATGAAATCGATCGCACGGATAATTGCGTCAAAAAACGATATTATTTGGGGGTTACTATAGATAAAAACACGCTTTTCAGGAGATGGGGCATGAGCACAATAGAGCAAACGAAGAAAAAAGAAACAGGCAAAGAAGCCGGAATCGGCGCAACCAAAATGGGAGGTGGATTGAAATTTTCCAGAAAACTGACACGCGTCGGCGAGCATCCGTACGACAAAGTGACCTGGGAATATCGCTCCGCCAGTATTACCAACGACAAGGGAGAAAAAATTCTCGACATGAACGATGTGGAAATTCCCGCGTTCTGGAGTCAGTTGGCAACCAATGTGGTTGTATCGAAATATTTCAGAAGTAAATCTGATACCGCCGACAGAGAAACATCCATCAGACAGATTATCGACCGTGTCGTCAACTGCATCTGCGCATGGGGACGAAAAGACGGGTACTTCGCGTCAGAGCATGACGCCGAAACGTTTGAGCAGGAACTGATTCATATTCTTCTTCACCAGATGGCCACATTTAACAGTCCCGTATGGTTCAACGTCGGTATCGACACACAGCCGCAGGCATCCGCATGTTTCATCAACTCGGTTGATGACACCATGGAATCCATTATGGAGCTGGCGGGCACGGAAGCGCATCTGTTCAAGGGCGGTTCCGGTTCCGGCACCAACCTGTCGAGCATCCGTTCTTCCAGGGAGTCATTGTCCACCGGGGGACAGGCATCCGGCCCGGTGTCATTCATGCGCGGCTTCGACGCGTTTGCCGGTGTGATCAAAAGCGGCGGCAAAACCCGACGGGCAGCCAAAATGGTTATCCTGAATGCCCATCACCCCGACATTCGCGAATTCATCGATTGCAAGGTTCACGAAGAGAAAAAGGCGTGGGCGTTGATTGACGCAGGCTACGGCGGCGACATCAACGGCGAAGCCTACAACTCGGTGTTCTTTCAGAATTCGAATAACTCCGTTCGCGCCAGAGACTCCTTTATGGAAGCGGTTGTGAACGACAGCGAATACGAAACCATCGCCGTGAAAACCGGAGAACCGATAGAGAAACTGCGCGCCAAAGATATCATGAACCAAATCGCAGAAGCCACACATGTCTGCGGCGACCCGGGTATGCAGTTCGATGATGCCTGCAACAAATGGCATACCTGCAAAGCTTCCGGACGCATCAACGCCTCAAATCCCTGCTCAGAATATATGTTCCTCGACAACTCCGCCTGCAACCTGGCATCCCTGAACCTGATGCGATTTATAAATGAAAACGGAGATTTTGACATTGATCTCTTTAAGCATGCCGTAGATATCATGATTACCGCTCAAGATATCTTTGTCGACAACGCCCAGTACCCCACTGCGAAAATTGGGCTGAACAGTCATTTGTATCGTCCTCTCGGACTGGGCTATGCCAACCTGGGCGCCCTGCTGATGCGTCGCGGTACGCCTTATGACAGTGATGCGGGTCGTTCCTATGCCGCAGCGATTACCGCTCTAATGACAGGTGAAGCCTACGCACAATCCGCCCGGATGGCAGGCACCATCGGTCCGTTTGAGCACTACACCCAAAATGCGGAACCCATGCTGGATGTGATGCAGATGCACCGCAATGCAGTCGATGATATCGACGAGGAACTGGCATCGCCGTGGATTATTGAAGCCGCCAAAGAAGCATGGGACAATGCCATCGCTGTTGGCTCTAAAAAAGGCTTCCGTAATGCCCAGTCCACGGTGCTTGCTCCCACCGGAACGATTGCGTTCATGATGGACTGTGACACCACCGGTGTAGAGCCGGACATTGCTCTGGTGAAATACAAAAACCTGGTTGGCGGCGGTGTACTGAAAATCGTCAACAACTCAGTTTACGCAGCGCTGGAACGCCTCGGTTATGAGGAAGCGGACGCGCAGGCAATTGTGGACTACATTGATGAAACCGGCACCATCGAGGGCGCTCCCGGAATGAAGAATGAACATTTGCCCATCTTCGACTGCGCATTCAAAGCCGAAAACGGTTCGCGCTGTATTGAACCCGGCGGCCATATTCGTATGATGGCGGCGGTGCAGCCGTTCATCTCCGGTGCTATTTCTAAGACGGTGAATATGCCGACCGATGCAACCCCGCAGGACATCTTCGATGCCTACGTGGACGCTTGGAAACTCGGTTTAAAAGCGGTGGCCATTTATCGCGACGGCTCCAAACGCACCCAACCGCTACAGTTGAAGGAAGGAAGCCAGAATCCGGTGGCCGGAATGGGTATCGGTGCGGAATACGACCCCTCCATGTCTCGTCGACGTCTACCGGACGAGCGCCAGAGCATTACGCACAAGTTCGACATCTCCGGCCATGAGGGATACATCACCGCCGGCTTGTACGACGACGGCAAAGTGGGCGAAATCTTCATTCGCATGGCCAAGGAAGGTTCAGTGGTTTCCGGATTGATGGATTCTTTCGCCACAGCGATTTCCCTCGCGTTGCAGTATGGCGTGCCGTTGGAAGTCCTGGTGGACAAATTCAGTCATACCCGGTTTGAACCGTCGGGCATTACCCGAAACCCGGAAATTCCAATTGCCAAATCCATTATGGACTACATTTTCCGTTGGATGAATCTGCGTTTCCTCAAGCCGATGGCTGAGGGATTCCCGTCCATTATTCCCGGACTGACAAGTATTCCTCCGGCGCCGGCAGTGACTGCGGACAGCGCATCAAGCACGGTCAGTTCCATACCTCCCGCACCGCAGACCATGGTCGGCTTCCAGGCAGAGGTCGATGCGCCTCCGTGTCCGGAATGCGGTTCCATTATGGTGCGCAATGGTTCCTGCCATCGCTGCATCAACTGCGGTTCGACCTCCGGCTGCTCCTGAAACAGATTTCTCCCGAGCTTGTTCCCCTTTTCAACGATATAAAAATTCATGCTAGGTGATTGACTTTCGCAGCTGAAGCGTGCATCCACATCAATCATGACATCATCAATCCAAAAGCTGGAAGACCTTCGTTTGGAACAACCGATTCATTTGTGCGGTATCGGTGGAAGCGCCATGAACGGACTTGCCACCCTGCTTACTCAGAAGGGGTTTCGGGTTCGGGGAACCGATCCATCCATTGACGGTGCGACCCGTACGCGACTGGAAATGGCTGGGATAGACGTGTTTACAACCCAGGATGGCTCCACTATCACCAACAACACGCAATTGGTGGTCACCACCGCCGCATTGCCCCCGACGCACCCGGAACTGACTGCGGCGCAGGAAAAGGGAATTCCCGTCATCAAATACGCTGCCATGCTGGGCGTTGTGATGAACTCGTTCACCGGTATCGCCGTTGCTGGGACACACGGCAAAACCAGTACATCCGCGCTTACGGTTGCCGCGCTACGCGGTGCCGGGCTGGACCCGGGATTTGTCATCGGCGGATACATCGAACAGTTCGGAGCGGGCGCGCACGGGGGCAATACCTATCTTGTTGCAGAGGCCTGCGAATACGATCGTTCCTTTTACAACCTCCACCCCAAAATCGCCGTGATCACCAACATTGAAGCCGATCACCTCGATATATATGCCGACCTGAACGACATCATCGACAGTTTCGCACATTTCGTCGAGAACCTGCCGAACGACGGCAAACTCATCTATTGTGCGGAAAGTCCGGCAGCCAAAAAACTCGCGTCACGCTTCAGTGGACATTCTGTCAGTTACGGATTCACCGACGCGATGTTCACTGCGACGAACATTCAAAATCAAAACAACCAACTGATTTTTCAGGTGACTCACAACAACACTGAGCTGGCTACCATTTCGCTGCGGTTGCCGGGTCATCACAACGTTCTGAATGCGTTGGCGTCATTCGTCGCCGGCCTCCAGTTGGGAATTTCCGCCAAGGCGCTGGCCCGAGGAATTTCAGAATTCAGCGGTGTGAATCGTCGATTTGAACAAATTGGTATTGCCCGAGATATTACAGTGATTGATGACTACGCGCACCATCCCACTGAAATTCGCGCAATGCTTCAGGGGGCCAGGCAGCGGTTTACAACCGCACGAATCGTTGTGGCGTTTCAGCCCCACCAAATTTCGCGCACAAAATTTTTCTTTACTGAATTTGCCGCGGCATTTAAACTCGCAGACCATGTTCTGCTTCCTGACATCTATATCGCACGGGACATCGAACGCCCCGCCGATATCAATTCAAAAAACCTGGCGGTTAAAATTCAGGAAGCGGGAACGGACGCAACCTACACAGAATCTTTTGAAAACACGACTGCGACGGCATTGTGGCTGTTGCAACCGGGGGATGTATTTATCACCGTGGGCGCCGGCAACATCTACGACGTGGCGCACCGGGTGCTTTCGGCCCTGCAGAAATAATCCCCCCTATTGCGCAACTTTCGCTTTGCCGCTCAATCCGACACCCCCCGCGGCAACGGGGGCAGCGGCCCTTGGTACAGTTGGCTGTAGCGCACCAGATTCTGATACACGCCGCGAACGTAATTCCGTGTTTGCGCAAATCCGGCCTTTTCAACAAACACGTCCATCGGATAGTCACCGGAGCGGCTGATCCAACGTTCCACAGCTTTGCTGCCACCGTTGTACGCCATAATCGCCAGAGGCAGATTGCCATCGAATATTTCAAGCAAGTGTGCCAGCTCAAACCCACCGGCCACAATGGAATCCGCCGGTCCCGGCAACGCGCCTTCCTTCAATTTCGGCAACCCCGCCCGTTTGCGATTGGTTTCGTAGGTCGCGGGCATCATTTGCATCATTCCCATAGCGCCTACATACGATACCGCAAACGGATCAAACAGACTTTCCTTGCGTGCAATCGCGTAAATCAGGAACGGCGGCAGGGAATGCCGTTTCTGTTGCTCCGCCACCATTTCCAGATACGGAACCGGGTATGCGGTCATCGCGCTCCACGTATCTTCTTCGTACCGTTTCCAATTCAATCCGATGCTGGCACTGCGTATGGCATACTGGGGCGCATCCAGCAGCAGATAGTGCAGTGTCCAGTCTTTTTCTTTCGCATGCACCTTCTTGCTCACTTCTGCCTCGTGCAACGCCTCAGCCGCAGGTCGATACAGCCCCATCGAAGCATACAAGGCTGCTTTGCTCGACATTTTTTCAAGCGACAGCTCCGGTTCGGTCGCTTGCGCTGCGAGCTTGGCTGTGTGCGCTAAATCAAATGCCTCAGCCGCATCCGCGCTCGCCGTTTCCGTTAGAAACACCGAACATAACGAAGTCTCCACTTCCGCATCCCGCAGCCGTATCGTTGCAAACAGCGCATACCAGTTGGTCGGCTCCCGGGCGCAAATCGATTCCAACGCAGTCTTTCCTTTTTGGGCGTCGGTTTCAAACAGCGATGCCGCATGCCAATAGTCATTTCGCAGTCTGGCCGTGGTGCTTTGAGAGCCGCGGGAACCCGCAACAAAATGAGCCATCGCCGAATCGTATTTCTTTTCCAAATATGCGGACATGCCTGCCAGAAAATGCGCATCTCGGACTGTGCCCCCATCCAAGAACGACCGTTTTATTCGGGTTCCGTTGCCGACCAGTTTCTCGAAATGAGAAAGTGCATCCCCGTGCCTGCCCAAATAATACTCCAGACGGGCGGCATAGAAACACGCCATATCTCTATTGCTGTTATTTTTCGTTTTCTTCGCGTATGCGTCGAACGCCTTGATAGCTTCCTCATCCCGATCCAGTCGCGACAATGTGCGCGCCGACAGGAAGGCTGCCTGATCGCCATGGGGCGCACCGTCTTTCACAACCGATGCGAACGCCTCCAGAGCATCCTTATAATGTCCACGACGCTGAAACAACATATTCGCCCGCTGCCACCGCAGCTCTTTGGCCAGTTTTCCATTGGCGCCTGTTGACAACTGTTCTATTTCTGCTGCTGCCTCATCCCAACTCTTGTTGTTCAGCAGCGCCTCCAACCGTTTCAACCGATCTTCCACACTCCAGTCGGGAACCAGATGATATTCGACAAGTAGTGCGTACGCATCGTTCATGACTCGCGCACCACCGTCATCAAGTGCCAGAGCCGCCAGGCGCGAAACGGCTTTTTCCGGCTGATTGTCGAGCAGCAGTGCCCGTGCTGATTTCACGACGATTCTCGCATTTCGAGAGGGGCCGGACCATCTCGCCGCATCACCAAATGACGCAACGGCTTTGTCATACTGTTTAATTTGAAGGTGAAAATCTCCGATTTGCTCCACCAAGTCTCTCTTGTCTCCTTTGGAAAGCCGATGGGTATCAAGCAACGTGTTGGCTTCGTGAATGGCCTCGTCAAACCGTTCCAGTTTCGCCAGTGCGTTTATTTTGAGCAACGCGGCGCGATACCCAAGCTCGGAGTGGCTGGGAGAAAACCCGTCCCCAAGCAGAGAAAGAACCTGTGTGAATTCGCTGGTTTTATCAGCCAACAATGCTCCCAGATATCGCGTGCGATCGGATTCCAACACATGCGTTTGAAGCGCCTGCCCCGCATCCTGATATTTCCCGAACTCAATACTGCGTCCGATAGCCACCAAATCAACCGGCGCCGTCGATGTTTGGCCGGCTGATTCTGTTCTCACCGATTCCGTATCGGCAGTATCGTCCGACGTCCTGCTCTTTTCTTTGGGCGCACAGCTACACCCGGCGCCGCAGCCCCAAAAAGAAACCGTCGCCGCCCACACAAACAGAAACAATTGTCCGACGACGCGTAAATGAAGAACATAATTCAATGCCCCTGCTCCTCCCGGTACATTTTGACCCCATGGTCCATCTTCGAATTAGAAAGGATTAAATTTCAAAACCGAAAAATAGATATCACACTGGTCATAAAAAGGCATTTTTTCGCCCGATAAAAAGCTGGAATACCGGGTTTTTTGCACATCTCCCATTCTTGGCACGCTTCATGCTTATAGTCCAAGCAACCTACTTTTGTCAGGAGCAGATTCACCGCAACCTGCCTGGTGTTTTTGCAAATGACGCTCAAGGACTACCCTACCCTCCGGTCCCTAGTTTAAAGAACTGAGATGGCTCTTATAGGGACCCGCCTTTCTTTTTTTCGACCTACGCACACCCAATCGGCCCCGCCCGGCAATGACGAGAATTTTCCTTCCACCACAGTGGTGTGCTAAAATGCCATTCGGTTCGCACCAAAACGGTACGAGTCATTCACCCTCATCCCGGCCTTCCCCCGATTTCGGTGGGTGCAAGGGGAAGGGAAAGCGGTACAAGGCGTTAAAGGAGATTTCTATGACAACGAAAATGGTAATGTATGCGATTGGGCCGGATCGCCCCGGATTGGTATCTCGCCTGTCGGCGGTCGTACATAATGCCGGCGGAAACTTTGAAGACAGTCGGATGGCAACCCTCGCCGGAGATTTCGCCTTGCTGGTGTTGTTTTCTGCCGATGATACGGCCATTACGCAAATTCAGAACGATGTGAAAAAAATCGAATCCGAACTGGAAATCACCACCCATTTTCGCAAAGCAAGCCAGAAATCCGACGCCGGCGGCACCCACGAGTACAGTTTTGAAGCCACCGGCCACGATCGCCCGGGAATTGTCAGTCGACTCAGCGCGGTTCTGTCTCAAAACGATGTGAATGTCATTTCCATGGATACCTCACTCGTCAATATGGCGTTTATCGGTACACCCATGTTTAAAATCAAAGGCAAAGTTCAGACGCCCAAAGGAACCGACATCGCCAGTCTTCGCGATACGCTCGAAGATGTCTGCGAAGATATGGAGCTGGTGCTGGAATTCTCGCTCTGACCGCACTGCAACGCCCTCTTAAAAACGCTGCAATATCGGGCCATCGTTTTCACACCATTGTAATCCTCCCAGGACCGTCTTTTTTCAGTTCCTCTCTATAAACATTTTGGTCCGCGAACCGTTCATACAAAATACGCAAAGGAGCGTAGCGGTTGTTGAAGGAACAACACAAATAACAAGGAGAGGTTATGAAACAGGTAATACTTTTTTTATGTATGGGCGTATTGCTCACGGTCGGTATCATCGGATGCGGAGATGACGCGTCAGACCCCAACGACAACAACGACGACACAGATTCCAATACCTCTGACAGTGATACCGGTGGTGATGGGGATACGGATACAGATACCGACACCGACACCGATGCAGACACCGACACCGATGCAGATTCCGATACCGATACCGATGCAGATACCGATGCAGATTCCGATACCGATACCGATGCAGATACCGATACCGACACCGATGCGGATACAGATGCAGATACCGATTCGGACGCCGATCAGGGGGCGGTTTCGGCGTGTGAATCAGGCATTGACACCATCGGCACCAACTGCGGATGGGATTCGACCGACATCGAAGCAGCCCAGGCAGATTGTACCGAAATCGCCGCGCTCGGAGAAAACACGGTTACCCAGACGTTTGACTGTCTGGCAGAAGAACCCTGTAGCACATTCAACGACGACGCTGCCTCAGAAGCCGCATTTACCGCCTGTATCATGGGTATCGAAAGTAGCGTGACGGTAGAAGAAGTAGCCGACCTGATGTGCACATTCGAATCCCAATGCCTACGGGATACGGATGCCGTACTGACCGAACAGCAACACTACACTGTCTGCTACACCGGAGCGCTGACGCTGCTGGCTGATCAATCCGGCGCAGTGCTCGACTTCCTGGCCGGCTGCATCCCCGCAGACCCCACCTGCTCAGAAACCGAAATCGCCGCGTACAACGCCTGCATGGAATAACCGTTGCAAAGGGAACTCCTGCCTGTCAGCAAATCTGTTGGGATATACAATTACGTTGCGAGCGGTTAAAAAATGTAGCCGCCGCGAACCCCCATCTGGAACCCGATGCCGAAACCGGTATCCACATAAATGGCCATGTGTTCATGGGGCTTGAAGCGGGCGCCCACCAGCAGATTAATCCAGGGCACCACCGGAAGCTTATCATATTCTTTGCCGTATTCGCCTCCCACTTCACAATATTCGCCGTTGGGATTTCCCACGTCTACACACGGTGCCAGCTCGTCGCCATCGAAGTACGCTTCCGTCTCGGTAATCTTGTCGCCGACGGTAATCCCCATACCCAGACCCACGCCATAGGTGATGGCCACCCAGTCGCGAATCGGGGCGGACCAGATAAAATCGGCGGTCATCAGCAGCGCGCTCAACCCGCTGGTCACTTCGGTCCAGCTCTGCGGCGGTTCGTCACCGTTCTTGAAATAAATCGGATCTTCCCAATCAAGCTGCGCATACCAGAAGGCGGCGGTAATGTCGAAGTTGTCTTTGCGGTAGGTGTATTCCGCGCCGAATCCCAGGTTGCTGATAAGCGGATGTTTTTCGTTCTGGGCGTTGATGTCTACATTAAACATGGTGATGAACCACTTGGGAACGAATATCCAACGGAACCGCAGTCCCACCGAGTGGTACGCCTGCCCGGGGTTTTCGGCCAGATTTTTGCCGCCCGGTGCGGCAGGCGCGGCAGCCACATCGGTCTGCATCGGTGTAGGTTCTGCAGGCGCAGCCGGGCCGGCCGCCGGATCTCCCGCCGGGGCACCCCAGTCATCTGCGGCGGGCTCAACCATTTCTTCATCCTGGGCAAGTGTGCTGAACGAGAACAGACTCAGCAACAGCCCGACAATAAGTACATAAAATAGGGTCATCGTTTTCATGAAAACTCCTTGGGTAGTCCCTGTGAATTTTTCAATGTTGTTGGAAAGGCATTATATGCAGGCGGTGCAAATTCACAATATCATTATGGGACAGAAGCGGCATTTATTGATTCGGCCCAATAAAAGGGGTTACGCGCATGAAGAAGGTTTGATATACAGTCAGTCGCTGCGGGGGCATCCATGCGGTTCGAATTCGAATGTGGGGATGGAGTTGAAAGTTCCATTGAATGAAATAAAAACAGACATACAGAGCACCGAATTCCTGCAGAGCCTATTCAATGCCATTCCCTGCGGTGTGATGGTGATGGACAGCGAGCGTCGGGTGAAAATGGTGAATGACGCGATGCAGGTGGGGTTCGGCGAGGGAAAAGCAACGTTGCACGACCAGTTGGGAGGAGACATTCTGCACTGCATCAATGCAGCGGCAACACCAGCCGGATGCGGCCACTCCACCGAGTGCTCCCACTGCAAAATCAGAGAATCCGCCCAAAGTGCCATCTTCGGCAACCAGGTGAGCCGACTGCATACAGAAGTCTATGTAAAAGACGGCGACCAGACCCGGGAACGGCAAATCATGATCAGCGCATCTCCTTTTGTCCACGATGAAAAAAAAATGGCTATTGTGCTGCTTGAAGATATCAGTGAACTCACTGCGCTTCGCAACCGACTTAAAGCAATCCATTCGTTTGCCGGTATTATCGGCAAAGACCCCCAGATGTGCGAACTGTTTGAAACCATCAAAGAAGTGGCGGATATTAATGTGCCCATTCACATCTACGGAAAAAGCGGTACCGGCAAAGAGCTGGTGGCCAGTGCCATTCACAATGAAGGCGTTCGCGCCAATATGCCCTTTGTCCCGGTGAACTGTGCGGCCCTTCCCGAGGGGGTGCTGGAAAGCGAACTGTTCGGGCACGTGCGGGGCGCCTTCACCGGGGCCATCCGAGACAAACGCGGCCGGTTCGAATTGGCTGACGGCGGTACCCTGTTCCTCGACGAAGTGGCTGAAATGCCCAAGCTGCTCCAGGCAAAATTGCTGCGGGTGCTGCAGGAAGGGCGCTTCGAAAGAGTGGGAGACGAAAAGAGCATCACTGTGGATGTGCGCATTATCAGCGCCACCAATAAAAACTTAAAAGAAGAAGTTGAAAAGGGAGAGTTCCGCGAAGATTTGTATTATCGGCTCAATGTAGTGCCGGTGGAAATTCCTTCCCTGAGTGAGCGCCCGGGCGATATTCCGTTGCTGGTGGAGAGTTTTCTCAAACGCGCCAAAGAAACCGGGCAGACCTCGCTGGGCGTTTCCACAGAAGCCATGTCACTGTTTCTGGAATACCCCTGGCCCGGCAACGTTCGCGAACTGCAGAGCGTTATTCAGTTCGCCCTCATTAAAGCGCGGGGCGGCATAATCGAGCCGGGCCACTTATCGCCGCAATTCAAAGCCTGGTTCGAAGAAAACAAAGGGCAGTCCTTCCCGGCTCGCCCCTCGCAGATGCCCGCGGCAGCGACCGCAAAACCCTCCAAAACACTGACGCCGGTAAACATAGACGCCGCCCTGGAACAGACCGGCGGAAACAAAGCCAAAGCAGCCAAACTCCTCGGCGTGGGCCGCGCCACCCTGTACCGTTACCTGGACGCCCGGAAATAACCCCCGACCGCACTGTACGGTCAACGCCCCTTGCCTTTTTGCATACAAATGTTTAGCATGCTAACAATTAAACACCCAAAAGGAGCCCATGCATTTCATCGACGCCGCCATTTTTGTTCTCTATTTATTCGCCATGCTCGGCGTGGGCATCTATTTCTGGAAAAAAAACCGCGGCGTGTCAGACTACTACGTAGGCGGCCGAAAAATGAACGCCGGACATATCGGATTGTCGGTGGTGGCGACCGACGTGGGCGGCGGATTTTCCATCGGTCTGGGTGGACTCGGTTTCACCATGGGCCTGAGCGGTTCCTGGCTGCTGTTTACCGGACTGATCGGCGCCGTCGTCAGCGCGACCCTGCTGATTCCTCATTTGCGGCATACAGAACGATTTAATAAAGCCCTTTCATTTCCGGATTTATTTGAAAGCCATTTCGGCAGAACTGCGGCGCTTGTCGCGGCAATCATCTCAGCGTTGGGATACCTGGGGTTCACCAGTTCACAGCTTTTGGCCGGCGCCAAACTGGCCTCCGCTACATTCCCCGCGTTCAGCCCCCAACTCACACTCGTTATCATGGGAATCGGCGCAGTGGCCTACACCGCCCTCGGCGGACTGAAAGCAGTCATTTACACCGACACGATTCAATGGACCGTGCTGCTGCTGGGCCTCACCTTCGTCGGCATACCGGTCTGTGTATCATCCCTGGGCGGCGTGACTGCAGTGATTGATGTGTTACCTGCGAATATGTTTTCCCTGACCAATCTAAAGGGCGTCACGTTTATCAACTGGCTGATCACCATTGTACCCATCTGGTTTGTGGGAATGACCCTGTACCAACGGATTTTCGCGGCCGCCGACGAAAAAACGGCAAAACGAGCGTGGTATCTGGCCGGCTTCTTTGAGTGGCCGGTGATTGCATTTGTCGGTGTGGGCATGGGGCTGCTGGCCAAAGCCGCGTACCTGAAAGGATTGCTCCCGATGGCACCGGACCAAGGGATGCCGGACCCGGAAAAAGGGCTGCCCATGATGCTTAGCACCCTGTTGCCCGTCGGCGCCATGGGGGTGCTCATGTCCGCCTATTTTTCGGCCATTCTATCCACTGCGGACTCCTGCCTCATCGCCGCGTCAGGCAATGTGGTATCGGACATTATCGCAAAATGGAAACCGCAGATCTCCCAGCCTCAATTGCTTCGCTTGTCGCAGCTGGCCACATTGCTTCTGGGAGTCATCGCAATCGGATTGGCCATGTCAATGACCAGCGTTCTGGATTTAATGCTGCATTCGTACGCATTCATGGTGAGCGGATTGTTTGTTCCGGTGCTGGCCTGCCTTTTTATGAAACGCCACTCCCAGGCGGCGGCGGTATCCGCCATGCTTGTCGGGGGCAGCGTCACTATCGCGCTATCGTCCATCTCCTTTTCCCCGTTGGGGCTGAACGCAAACATATTCGGAATCCCCGCGTCACTACTTACATATAGTGCAATTCACATAATTTATCTGCGCCGAAAGGACCCCGTAAGCCGATGAACCTGATTTCAAACACATTTTCCATTCTGTCACTGGTCGTGATTGGAACGCTCTTTTTCCTCGTCATCGTAATACTCGTATTGCTTCGACGAGTTGAAAAGAGACAGCGGGAACGAATGAAACAAACCAGTCACGACTTGCCGGTAGAAACCGAATCACCGGTATCGGACCCGAAGAGACGCGCAAAGAGACACGCATTAAAAAGCGTAAAATTTCGATATTCCGTGATTCGCCATGTACTGATAGGCGTCGCGCTGGTACTCATGTTACTGGGCGCGGCATTCCCGCTGCTGGGAACCGTTCCGGCCACCATGCTGTCAGCGATTCTGGCGATTCTGAGTATTGTTATCGGCATTGTAGCCCGGCCGGTACTGGAAAACCTGGTATCGGGGCTGATGCTCACCTTGTCGCGTGCGGTCAACGTCTCGGATACTGTTATCATCAATGACCACTACGGTACCATCGAAGACATCACTGCGACCCACATGGTTATTAAACGCTGGGACTGGCAGCGATATGTGGTGCCCAATGCGAAAGTTATCAGTACGGACTTTCTAAACCTGTCCCTCTATGATGACTATCAGTGGGCCAAAGTAGCGTTCTGGGTACATCCCGCTGCCGATATTGACGAGGTGAGAAACGAAGCCATCCAGGCGGCCATTGACAGCAAAAAAATCGCCGACCATGAACCCCCGCATTTCTGGTGTGTGGAACTCGACAAACAGGGCGTCAAATGCTGGGTGACCGCCTGGGCTGACAGCCCGGCCAATGCATGGGATTTACGTCACGAAATTCGAATGAACCTGCAGCGCCGCCTGGCGCAAAAAGGCATCCTCACCCACCAGCACAACGTAAGCATTCCAGATACAGACAATCATTGCCCGTGACGGTACGGGAAATCTGTTCAACCCCGTGGTGCTACGATTTCAAATCTTCCACACTGGGGGGATCCATCTCCCGATGACGAACGACTTTCAGCGGCGTGGCCCGTTCCTTGAAATCTATGGATGATTTATCGGCGTCAGCTGAAAACAAGGACTTCGTACATTTCATACAAAACGGTTTCCCATCAATACGAACAACGGCCAACATATGACAGTGATCACAATAAATCGGTACAGCTTTTGGCATCGGTTGTCTCCTTCCAGTAAATAATTGTTCTTTTTTCCTCCCACCGGTGGACTGTTTACATCCCCGAGGAAAAGCAGCAATTTAAAGTAGATATATAACAGCAATAACCGTTCCATTTGGCTGCGACATTTCCCGGAAGCCGTCACCACAGTTTGTCGATGCGCGTGTAGGTTTGCATCGTCGGTTTTTACAAAGATTCATTTCTATGATAAAATTGCTTCAACATCAAACGTATGGAGTAACGTGCATGAATTCATTCGAATCATCAAAATCAGTACTTATAATCGGCACGCAAACCCCACATTACCGAACATTTTATGAATCGTCCGCGCAACTTCAATTCAACGTGCAACACGTTTTTACAATGGAAGAAGCGCGGCAAAAAATAGAAACCACCCGCTTCGATGCAATCGTACTGGATGCGGAATTGGCCCACGACGCTGCGTCCGAGTACATCACCGCATTTCACTCCTCCAGGTATCTCCCGGAAATTCTTGTAATACAGGACTCTCCCAAAGCGGAGGAAGCTTCAACCTGTGTTCAGGCAGGCGCATGGGGGGTGGTGAGATACTCTTCTTCCGCCAAAAAAATTCAACGTATTCTACGACAGATTTTCCAGTACCAGACAGAGCGTCAGCGGAGATTTCCGCGACAGGAATTGAATCATCCGAATATTATCGGTTCCAGTCCGGCATTGAAACGCTGCTTTCACAAAATGGCTGTGGCTGCACAGGGAGATTTGAACGTCCTCATCACCGGAGAAACGGGCACAGGCAAGGAATTGATCGCTTCTACAATTCACGACAACAGTCCACGCCGTCATAAACCGTTTGTGGTAGTAGATTGTACTGCGCTGCCTGAAAATCTGGTGGAGAATATGCTTTTCGGCCACGAAAAAGGGGCATATACCGGTGCGGACGACAACAGAGAAGGCTTACTCAGAGAGGTACACGGCGGTACACTATTTCTAGATGAAATCGGAGAACTGCCGCTGGAAATTCAAACCAAATTCCTGAGAATACTCCAACAAAAAACCTTTCGGCCCATTGGGAGTAAAACCGAACGTCAAAGTGATTTTCGGTTGGTCGCCGCTACCAATCAAAACCTGGAACATCTTGTTCAGAAAAAACAGTTTCGAGAAGATCTACTGTTTCGCCTCAAATCAATGACGATCGTCGCTCCTCCATTGCGAGATCGGGTTGATGATATTGAGCCGCTTACCGTATTTCATGTTCAGAAACTCTGTGCCCATTATAATCTTCCATCGAAGCATTTTTCTTCTGACTTTTTTGATTTTCTTTCCACCTATGATTGGCCGGGGAACGTGCGGGAACTCAATCAGGCGATGGAACGCGCGGTGCTGAATTCCAATCATAATCCAATGATTTATCCAAGAGATCTACCGGACGATATCCGGGCCAAAATCATCCATGCATCCACAGGTACCTCAGACAGCATATTTCCACCGCGCTACAACACCGAATCCGTATTCGGCTTTCTTTCCGCAGAAAGCCTTCCACCTTTATGCGACGTCCGCACAGAAGGTGTTCGTCAAATTGAATGCTCATATTTTCGAGAATTACTGCGGCGGCATCACACCGATATACAAAAAGCAATTCAAACTTCTGGACTTTCGAGATCTCGCTTCTACACCCTGTTGAAAAAACACCGTTTATCTACCTCGAATGAAGCGAATTTCCGTTAGATAAAAATCCGGTCGCGTCGGCGACATCTCTAGACTTCTTTTGGTAGGGCGTACTTTCTGAGGCACTTTCCACAACCTGACGAAACCGTCTACTCACATCGGCAACTGACGCCCCCCGGCGCAATTCCTCAATCAATTGACGCAACTCTCCGGCTTTCGCTTCTATCTGTTGCATCTCCATACACACCTCCTTTTCCATTCAAACCAAATGAAGAGGAAGGAACAATTGCAAAAGAAAGGCCAATACCGACACATTGTCCGAATGAGATTTTGCCGCAAAACCGCGAAGCGGAAACCCAACCGACAGGCGAAACTGTCCTGTTCGGCGAACTTTGTCCTGCCGGAGAGGATTTTTTTTCAACACTATCAAATACCGGTGACAGCGGCGTTTCGTTTTTGCAGTGCTGCAGCAATGAGGAACGGCACGACGGTTGCAAAAATATTTCTACCGACAACCCATCTCAAGGAAAGGAGAATGGAATGAAGGCAATGTTTGATGAGTTGCAAGGAAAACAAATCGTTGCGGCAGACGGGATTGCGGGAGTAATATCCGACATTCTGATTGATGACCGTTTTTGGGGGACCAATTACTTTGTCGTAGAAACCCGACCATTACCGCCGGGACAAAGCGTACTCATTGCGGCAGAGGCAATGCTCCCGTACTCTCCGCATAACAAGTACCTCAGCGTTCGTCATTCAATCGATCACATCCAGAATGCACCGCCCCTGAAAGAGCGTCAACCCATATCCAAACACTACGAACAAAAACTGCAGACCCATTTTCAATGGATGATTCCGCCGTTTCTGTTCGCATCCACCCCGCTTGCCAGCCAACACGGTGCAATCGTCGACAAAGAAATTATTGCGGATATTGCCGCCCGATATGAACCGTACGGTCACTTGCGAAGTGTTCAGGAGATGATCGGATATAATATTGAATCGGAATTCGAGCGTGTGGGAAAGGTTTGGAATCTTGCATTTTATCTCGAAAACTGGGCGACCGCATTGTTCGTTATCGACATCGGTGAAAGCAACCGCGTGTCAAAAAAAATTCCCATGTCTCCTGCGTGGATTCAAAACATTTCATGGCCGGACAAAAAGATACAAATCGACTTGCCTCAGGATGTATTTCTCTCAAGCCCGCTGTTCAAACACGAACAATTGAACGAGCGCTTCATGGATAAAAAAATGTACGAACACTATCGCACCTACTTGAGCACCGGATGATAACGCCGTGACCGCCGCTACTTCACTTTCACCTTCAACGTAATCGGTTTTCCCCGCCGCGAAATTAAGAACGAATACTCATTTTTATCTTTCAAAGCAGCGTACGCAGCCATGGCGCCGTCCACACTGTTGAGCGGCGTACCGTTCACAGAACGAATCACATCGCCGCGTTTCAATCCGAGTGCGCGAAACGGGCTGCTCGCGGAAAGCCGTCGAACACGGAACCCCACAATCTCGCCCTGCTTTTTGTAAGGGCGAAGGCGCAACTGGCGGGCGGTTCTGGTGGGATTACGACTCAGCCGATTGGCCAACGTTCGCGATATTTCCCGAGTATTGGGTCCGATAAAGGCAACATCTTTTCTAAATCGACGCGGTATTTTCGATTGGCGAACGCGGCCCCGTTTCAACGCAACCGCCTTCAGGTTATTTTCTCCGAACAAATCAATGTAACATATGCTGCTGCTTCCCCGTAAAAAAACGTACCGCCAGGAAATGCCGAACACCTCTTTATCTCCGAGTTCATCGCCTTGTCGATACAATGCTTTTTCTCCGTGTGTGGCAATGGATGCAAAAGACCATTCCGGACGACGGTCCGACACCACCGTAGCAAGAACTTTGGGCACTGCGTCCTCACATGGAACCACCGGCATCTCACCTGTGGGAATCGGTTCTGACGCCGTCGCAGCCCCCCTCAACTCAGTGGGTTTCGACGGCTCAATGGGGCCGATGACCGAACTGAAAATATTGCGAGATAGAATTGCCTTATCTCCAGCCGAAGATTTCGCATTCCGTTTTGACGGACGCGGCAAGTCTTCCCGCTTGACGAACGCGTGCGAACGGTTCCATGAAACGCTATCCATCTGCGAAGACAATTGGGCCGCGATAATGCAGTTTATCCCCCTGGCCGAATAAAATGCACAGAGCGCCAATGAACTTAAAATCACCAAATAAAAATGGCGATAGACAAACGTGTTCCATTCAAATGACATTTCTCTCCTCCCCGAATCCTTGCACCCCCGGCATCGAACCAGATGCTATTTTTGCGCCGCGTTTCCCTCTTCCACGTACCCCAAAGAACGCAATTTTTTCAAAAGCGTCTGATCCAGTTTCACTTTCACTTGCTTGTTTACCGTTTTATGTTGATTGAGACGACGATTCGCCTTTTGCAGTCGCCTTTCCAACCGATTCACGGTTCGAGGACGCGTTCGGCTGATATCCCGTTGCTCATACAGATCACCATCATGATGATACAGCTCGGAACGCTCGTGAAAATAGTCAATTAACTTCCAACTTCCCACAATCAGTGCAGTTAGATGCTTGTCGTTAATTTTCGAATACAACCGATGCGCGAACAACGCGCGCTGACGAAGCCGATGTTGCGTTTTTCCCCGATCAGCATTTCGAAGTACAGGTACCAAACTGGTTCCCTCCAGGCCGCGGGGGCGCTTTGCACCGACAAATTCCAACAGCGTAGGCAGTAAATCCACATGGCTCACATTCACATTTTTTTTACCGGGAACAATACCGCCAGCCGGCCAACGGTACATCAGCAACACCCGATTCAGTTCCCAATACAACGTGGGGCCATGCTCTGTGCCGCCATGATCCCAAAACTCCTCGCCATGATCGGAAAGCACCACCAGCAGCGTATCATCGTCCACACCCAGCATGCGAAACATGCGCTTCAGCTGTGCATCCACATATCCGATTTCACTGCGATATCTAGCTCGCGTATCCTCTCGGGGGTCTTTACAATCCTCAATGCACGCATAAAACGCTTTGCGAAATTCATAAGGCTGATGGGGGTCGTTCAAATGCAGATACACAAATGATCGCTCCGCAGATTTTATTTCCGGCGCCCACTCTTTCAATTGTGCGGCCACCACTTCCGCGGGCCCGCGGTGATACGGGATGTACATAAATTTTCGAAAACCGCGGTTGAACCCCAAAGGTTCACTGATATTGATATTTGTGGCCAGGCCGAACGTCTTATATCCCATTTCGGTCAGCAATTCCGCAAGCAGTTTTCTGTCTTCCGGCAGCACGTCCATTTCAATATCTACATCTTCATCATCGCGATATTTATCAATATTACTTTGTTGTGCTCTAAAACCGTACTGGATGCCGTGCTGCTGAGGATATAGGGACGTGAACAGCGAGGCAGTGGACGGTGCTGTCCATGTTGAAGTGGAAAACGCACGCGTAAACACCATTGCCTGGTCGCTCAATGATGCCAGATACGGGGCCGTTTCACGTGACTTGTTATCTACAAACCCCAGATAATCCGGCCGCAACGCATCCAACAGCACGATTACAATCTTTCGGGGTATCGGCGCACTTTTATTGGATACCCCGCTATCGGCACCCCCATCGTCCGTGGATTGTTGTGCGCCCAATGCCTTTTCGTCAACACTTGCAGATTCACCGGCAACCGACGACTTTGACGTATCTCGTTGACTACACGACGGGATACACAGTACGAATATCCCTCCCCACACTATCACCGACAACCGCCATACTCGGATATTGAAAAATCGCAATATAATTAGTGTGCTAAAGTTAAGCATGCTAATTATATTAATCGTGTACAAACTGATGTCAAGAAAGGAACTGCCCGATACATGAACCGATATATATGGCAATACGCTTAGAATATAGAAAATCGCACAGCGAAGCAATCTCCAACTACGGGTAAATCACCAGGTCGCCGTTCAGCATAAGTAATGAGAGGGCGGCCCAGCATTTTTCGTAATAGATGGTGCCCGCGGTCAGTTCCAATGTGGCAACCGCCGCGTACGCTTCATCGATAAACGGCTGATTCGATGCATCGTACATAGCCCCGACACCCGCCGGCCCCACAAATGATGCGGCCTGGGCGCCATCCACCGCGCGCTGGGGACGCGGTGTGCCGTCCAATTCGTAGCCGTCCACAATATTGGAAACGCCCACACCCTGATAAAAACCGGTAATCTTCTCGAGATACGCCCGTGCGCGCGGTTCCCCGAAGTAGCAGTAGTCCTGCGCCACCCGAAACGGCGTGCGGGTGGAATCATGCTGAAAATGGAGCGGTGCACCGTTGTAGGCCTCCACCGGCGTACCCGCGGAGTTGCACCATGCGGGAACCAGACCGTTGTTGGTATTTCCGCTGTCGTCGTTGAGGCTGCGATCAATAATGGCGTAGCTCTCATCAAGCACCAGCAACCAATCCTCGTTGTCGGTCACTTCGGCAAATACCCGAAAGTACGCAGGCGCGAAATACGAAGGGTTGGTGACATCCACATTTCCCCACGAGTCCCCCGGCTTCAACATATAATTGCGCGCGAAATCGACTTCGTACTGCCAAATCAAATCGATGAGCTCAATTGCGTATTCTTCGTATGTCTTGGGAAGCAGACCTTGCCCACCCCACTTGCGCCACGCCATCACCAACGCCCAGGCCATATCCTCATCGCCGTCGGTGGCCGCGCCGGTCCCCACAGAGGTCACATTTCCGTCCGGCCCGATTTCCCAATCCATCAACCCGTTGCCGTCCAGATGAATCTGCTCATACATCCACAGATTATCGAACAAGTCCTGGTCATCCATGTACACCGCCAGCAGCATACCGTACCCGATGCCCTCCGATACCGTGGAGTCTATCACGGTTCCGGAGTCGGGTTTGCGAACCCGCAGGTAGCCGCCCGCCCCTTCATCGGTGATCACGGTGGTTTTCCACAACTCATACGCGGCCTGCACATCGGCATCACTGCGATTGGATGCCAACGCACACAATCCCGCCGGGTCCGTATCACTATCGGAATCGATTTCTGAATCGGTATCGGCATCGCTGTCCGCATCGGAATCGGCCTCGCTGTCGCTATCCGCGTCGGCATCGGTATCGGCATCGGTATCGGCATCGGTGTCACCGTCGGTATCGGAATCCGTGTCGGCATCGGTGTCGGAATCCGCATCCACATCGGTATCTGCATCACTATCCGTATCTGAATCGGCGTCGCTGTCCGTATCCGAATCGGCGTC
>JAFGXQ010000235.1 GCA_016936575.1 Deltaproteobacteria bacterium | reverse complement strand
CCCGGATACAACCGAATCAAGGTGCGGTACGCCGCCGCCGCCTCACTCCATTGCTTGGCCTTGCGTGCCTCACTTCCCCGTCTCAACAGCTCTTCCACGGTGACTTTGTCTGCAGGCACACTGCGTTCGGTTCCCCGACCCGCGCCTTCCGCACCGGTCTTTGCCCCTTGTCGACCGACAGCGGTTCTGCCCGCGCTGCAATCCACATTGGAAAGTTCGCTGAATACCTGTCCGGCATCAATGCACCCCATTTTGTACATTTGATTGGCGACGTCGGCATTCTCCTGCAGCGGCTCCACGCCCACCGCTTCATCGCGCAACAGCGCCGTGTGCCCCGCTGTCATATGCTCGTTCTTACGGCTGCCCGAAAAAATATCGAGCTGCCCGCGATGCAGATGTACCGACACATCGCCTTCATCTTCGACCACCACCGTAAACAGGGTACCGGTCACCTGCAAAATGCCTTGGGGGGTGCGCACGAAAAAGCCTTCGCGCGAGCGCTTCGGATCCACCGAAAACAGCGCCATGCCCTGGTTCACTTCCACTTCATAACGCCGGTTGCCGTTCCAGAATACGCGAACCGCGCTGTTGTCGGCGAGCCCCACCGCAATTCCGGTAGGCAGTGCAAAGGCACTTTGACCGTTGCGGGTTTCTATCCATTTTTCCATGGGCACCGTGCTGCCCAGCTTCACGGCTTTGTCGCCGCAGTTCACCTCGCCGTGCAACAGTGAAAACCAGCTTTGAGGCACCACATTTTCAAACGCGTTTTCCACATCCGAATCCGGCAACGCCACTCCCGCCACCGGGGATACCACCACCTGCGCCGGTTTCTCCGACAACGCGTACAACCCAATCAACACCGCCGCCGCGCTCGCCGCCGCCGCCGCCGCCACCGCACTCAGTTTTCGCACATCCCGTCTGCGGGTCTGCGCCCTGGGCATATCTTCCAGTTCGGCCAATACCGCTCCGGCCACGCGACGTCGGGTCAGATCGTCCACTTTCGGATGCAGCGGCTCATCCGGCACTGAAGGCCGCATATCCAGAAGCAGCGACTCCAACTGCTCGTCCGACAGCATCGAATGTTTGTGGTCCTGTGTCACTTGTCTCCCCCTTTTTCAATCCAATCCGACAGGGATGGATTTTTCGCAAGCAACCGTTTCAATTTCTTTTTGCCTACTTTCAACCTGTCCCTCACCGTCTCCTGAGGTGCCTCAACAATCTGCGCGATTTCCTGAATGCTGTGTTCATGCACATACTTGAGACGAATGACCTGCTGCTGCTTGACCGGCAACGCAGCAATGGCCGAATTAATCTGCAGTCTGAGTTCCCGGGAGCCGACCACGTGTTCCCCTTGTGGTTCGACCGCCTCTTCGACGGAAAACATCTGCATCTGCTTTTGACTTTTTCTGAATTTCTTCAGCTTTTTGTACGCGACCCGCATGGAGATGCGCCTGGACCAGGTGGCCAAAGAACACTCGGCCCGAAAATATCGCATGGACTGAAGCACTTCCACCAATGCTTCCTGCACCACATCCTGAGCGAATACATGATTATTCAATGCATACGATACTGTGGCCGACACATTGTCAAAGATCTCATTAATCAATTGACGTTGCGCCGCGCGATCTCCTCCGGCACATGCCGACGCCAGATCAAACTCCCGCTCCCGGGCAGACATTTCCGGTGCGGCATCCGCAAAGGACGCATCCCGTCGCGACGCATCAAAAAGTGCGTTCGGTTCGGGATCATTTGAAATGCGTTTCACCACGTACATACCCTCTTAGTACAATTTTCCAGTAAAAGCGGTGGATCAAAATAAATAAATCGCGATCCCTGCCTGAAATCCGGGCCAGATCCGGCGGTATTCATCGAACAACACCGGCCCGTCCCGTACTTCATAAGATACCATATCTACGTTAACCAGCAGTATTAAATCGGCATACAACGCAAAATCCCGCCCCACCCGGTACAATATTTCAGCATTCAGCTTCACCATTGCACCCACCCCCCAATAGGGCGCCTTCAAAACTGCTTCCGAATTGGTGGATTGTGCGTCGATTTTCAGCGGCACCAGAACAAATGCGCCGCCCATCCCCATGTGAATTTTATTTTTTTCAACAACAGCCGCCAGACCCAATTCAATGGGAATCCGGCGCTGGCGCACCTCCACCTCGGCCTGGGTACTGCTCAGCGTGCTGGAAACCCCGGCCCCCGCAAAAAAACGGATATGGGAAAACGGACGTATTCCAAACTGCGCCCATCCTGTGTGCAAAATCGCCGGGGCGCCTCCGGGAATGGACAACTCATATCCCAGCCGCACATCCCCGTGAGGGACGTGTGGTTTCGGTGTTTCCCGCGATTCCGAGTTTGAGGCCGGTTTGGGCGTGTTGGGCGTTGGCGGCGGAGATGGTGTTTTTTTTGCCGGCGGCGGCTGAGATGAAGTCATCTGCAGCTGCCCGGCATCGAGCAGCGACTCCACCGCGGTCTGCGAAATAATGGCAAACGCATCCGGTCGCCGCGTTTCTCCCGCATACTCAATTTCTCGCCGCAGCGGTGTATCGGATTGAGGCAGCAGGTAATACAATACATCGGTTTCGGACTCCTCCCAGAAAATCACCAGCTGCAAATTCTCCGACTGCAGTTGCTGCTTCGCTACCGCCAACCGCGCATCGTAGCCCTCCACCGCCGGCGTCACTCGGCGCACCCCGAACTTCACATCAACTTCAAACATGCGGGCCTGCACATTCTCCACAATCTGCTCGGTTTCGTCACTTCTGGGCTGAAACACCAGCAGCATCACCCGCGGCATGCTCTGTGCGTGAGCGGGGGGAATGAGTCCTATGAGTCCTATGAGTCCTATGAGTATGGGTCGTATACGTCCTATGGGTCCTAGGGTTATGGGTCTCATAGGTCGCATGGGTCCTATAAATGATGCGCCAGCCATTTTCGGGCTACCTCAATGGACATCTGTTTCCGTTTCGCATAGTCTGCCAGTTGATCTTCACCGATTTTGCCCAATGCGAAATAATTCGATGACGGATGGGCAAAATAGTATCCGCACACCGAAGCCCCGGGAATCATCGCACCGCTCTCTGTCAGCGAAATGCCGGTCTTCTCTGTTACGTTCAGAAAATCAAACATGCTGTGTTTTTCCGAATGGTCCGGACACGCGGGGTACCCCGGCGCCGGGCGAATGCCCGAATACTTCACGGTAAGCAACTCTTTCAGGCTCAGATCCTCGTTCGGCGCGTAGCCCCAAAACTCCTTGCGCACCCGCAAATGCAGCAGTTCCGCAAACGCCTCCGCCAACCGGTCCGCCAACACCTTCACCATAATGGCATTGTACTCATCGCCATCGGCCTCGTACTTCGCCACCAGTTCGTCCACCCCCTTGCCGCAGGTAGTGGCAAAAAACCCCACGTGATCACCCACGCCGTCCGAAAGCGGCGCCACAAAATCCGACAGGGCCTGGTACGCGCCACCCTGTTTCGCCATCTGCTGACGCAACGTATGAATCACAAAATCCGGCACATCCCGCCGCGCGTTGTTGGGTGAAAACACCCATATATCATCTTCCACCGCCCCCGCCGGCAAAATCGAAATCATCCCGTCCGCCGTCAGCAGCCGCTTTGAAATTAATTGTTGCAGCAACTCCTGACCGTCGTCGAACAGCTTCTTCGCTTCTTCGCCCTTCTTCTCATCCTTCAATATCTCCGGGTACCGCCCCTTCAATTCCCAGGCGCTGAAAAAGAACGTCCAGTCAATGGTATTGGCGATGTCCCGCAGCGGATACTCTTTAAACACCTTTTCGCCCACAAACGAAGGCACCGGAGAAGGCGCCGCTGCAAAATCAATGTTACCCCCTCCCTGCCTTGCCGCATCCAGTGACACCAGCGCCTGCCCGTCGCGACGGTTCGCATGGTTGGCTTTCATCTCCTCGTACTCCGCGCGCACCTTCGACGAGTACACCGCCGCTTCTTTCGACAACAGATTCGACGCCACCCCCACCGCCAGTGACGCATCGCGCACGTGTACCACAGGGCCCTGGTAATTGGGCGCAATCTTCACCGCCGTGTGAATTTTCGACGTGGTGGCGCCCCCCAGAATGAGCGGAATGTCAAACCCCTGCTTCTCCATCTCGCCGGCCACATCGGCCATCTCCGCCAGAGACGGCGTAATCAGCCCGCTGAGCCCGATAATATCGGCCTTCACCGCTTTGGCCTGCTTTAAAATTTCTTCCACCGGCACCATCACGCCCAAATCCACCACCTTGTAGTTGTTGCACTGCAGCACCACCCCCACAATATTTTTTCCGATGTCGTGCACATCGCCCTTCACCGTGGCCAGCAGCACCGTGCCGTCTTCCCGGCGCTCTCCGGACTGTGATTCCTCAATATACGGCAACAGTACGCCCACCGCCTTTTTCATGACCCGCGCACTCTTCACCACCTGGGGCAAAAACATCTTGCCCGCCCCGAACAGCTCGCCCACTTTGTTCATACCGTCCATGAGCGGGCCTTCAATCACCTCAATCGGGTTGCTGATTTCTTGCAGCGCCGCCTTCACATCTTCCTCCACAAACGCCGCGTTGCCCTTGACCAACGCATGGGTCAGCCGTTCACGCACGTCGGCATTTCGCCATTCCTGACTGTCGCCCGCTTCTTTTTTGGTTCCCACCACCGAATCGGCAATTTCCACCAGTCGCTCCACCGCGTCATCGCGGCGATCGAGCAGCACATCCTCCACCCGTTCACGCAAATCCGCCGGAATCTCCTCGTAAATGGCGATGAGCGCCGGGTTCACAATGCCCATATCGAGACCCGCCTCTATGGCGTGATACAGAAAGGCGCTGTTAATCGCCTCGCGTACCGGGTCATTGCCGCGAAACGAAAACGACACATTCGAAATTCCGCCGCTGCACAGCGCCCCCGGCAGGGTCGCCTTGATTTGCCGCACCCCTTCAATAAAATCGATACCGTACCGGCGATGAGCCTCAATGCCTGTTCCCACCGCAAACACATTGGGATCAAAAATAATATCCGTGGGTGAAAAGCCCAGCTCGTCCACCAGAATGCGGTACGTCCGGGTACAAATCTCAACCTTGCGCGCCATGGTTTCCGCCTGACCGTTTTCGTCGAATGCCATCACCACCACTGCCGCGCCCAGCCGCTGAATCTCCCGGGCCTGCTTCACGAATACGTCTTTGCCTTCCTTGAGGGATATCGAGTTCACAATTCCCTTGCCCTGCAGACACTTCAGCCCCGCACAAATCACATCGAACTTCGACGAGTCCACCATCACCGGCACCCGCGAAATCTCGGGCTCGCTCGCCAGCAGATTCAAAAACGTCACCATCTCCTCTTTGGAGTCGAGCATCCCCTCGTCCATGTTCACATCAATTACCTGAGCGCCGTTCTCCACCTGGTCCGCCGCCACTTCCAGCGCCTTCTCGTATTTTTTATTTTTAATCAGCCGCGCAAACCGCTTCGAGCCGGTCACATTGGTGCGTTCCCCCACATTCACAAACAGGCTGTCCTTCTTAATGGCCACACACTCCAGCCCTGACAGCACCGTGTAATCCGGCTCCTCGGGCGCCACGCGCGGCGCCAGCCCCTGCACCGCCGCCGCGATGGCCGCAATGTGATCGGGGGTGGTGCCGCAGCAGCCGCCCACAATATTCACCATGCCGTCGGTGGCGAATGCCGACACCAGCCTGGCCATGTTTTCAGGGGTATCATCGTACTCGCCGAATTCATTGGGCAGCCCCGCGTTCGGATGCACCGAAATCAGCGACGTGGCCACCGAGCTGAGCGCCTTCAAATGGGGCCGCAGCTCCTTGGCGCCGAGAGAACAGTTCAGCCCCACCGACAACAGCTTCCCGTGTTTCACCGAATGCCAGAACGCCTCCGGCACCTGCCCCGACAAGGTTCTGCCCGATGCATCCGAGATGGTGCCCGAAATCATCAGCGGCAGCTCCACATCGTGTGCGTCAAAGAACTTGCGTACCGCGTAGATGGCGGCCTTGCAGTTAAGCGTGTCAAACACCGTCTCAATCATCAGCATGTCCACGCCGCCGTCCACCAGACCGCGCACGTTTTCCGTGCACACTTCGACCATTTCGTCAAACGTCACCGCGCGAAATCCCGGGTTGTTCACGTCCGGCGAAAGCGACAGCGCACGATTGCTGGGCCCGATGATTCCCACCACAAAGCGTGGCTTCTCAGGGGTTTTCGCGCTCCAGGCATCGGCCGCCTTGCGGGCGTTCTTCGCTCCGGCCAGCGCCAGTTCGTAGGCGAACTTCTCCATCTGATAATCCGCCTGGCTGAGTCGGTTGGCGTTGAAGGTGTTGGTCTCCACAATGTCGGCGCCCGCGGCCAAAAACTTTTCGTGAATGCCGATGATCACCTCGGGCTTGGTCAGGTTCAGCATGTCATTGTTGCCCCGCACGTCGCACGGCCATTCCTTGAACCGCTCCCCGCGAAAATCCGCCTCTGTCAGCCCCTCCCGCTGAATCATCGTGCCCATGGCGCCATCCAAAACCAAAATTCGCTTTTGCAACAACTCTCTAATATTCACTTTTGACATGTTCTGTTCTTCCTACGTTTACATTAAATTGCATTGACTACATTTCGGTTACTACCATACCCGCTTGGTTCCGTCTATCCGCCGTTGCATTGCAGCGAGCGGTTCGCGAATCGCTCCTACTTGACCTTCACCGAACGCGTGATTTTATTGAGGGTAACACGAACAATTTCTCCCAAGGAGGTATCCATATGGCCCGAACCGAATCCACCATGCTCGAACTGGGCACCGCCGCGCCCAACTTCTCGCTCCCCGACACCGTGACCGGCAACACCATATCGCTCGATGATTTCAGCGACCGAAAGGCGCTGCTGGTAATGTTCATCAGCCGCCATTGTCCGTTTGTCAAGCACGTGCTCAAAGGCCTTTCCGCCCTGGGAAAAGACTACGAGTCCGCGAACATCGGCATCGTCGCCGTCAGCTCTAATGACATCGACAACTACCCCGACGACGCCCCGGAATTGCTGAAACAAATGGCCATCGAAAACGATTTTCGCTTTCCGGTGTGTTTCGACGAAACCCAACAGACGGCAACGGCCTACACCGCCGCCTGCACCCCCGATTTTTTCCTCTTCGACGCCGACCGCAAACTCGTCTACCGCGGCCAGCTCGACGCCAGCCGCCCCGACACCGACATTCCCGTCACCGGAAAAGACCTGCGCGCCGCCATCGACGCCGTTCTCGCCGACACCCCCGTCTCCCCAACCCAATACCCCAGCATCGGCTGCAACATCAAATGGAAAGCCGGCAACGAACCCCCGTATTTCGCGCACTAATTTTTATCATCCGCCTTGGCGAAGGGCGGACAATTTAAATCTAGACAACTTTAAAACTTCATGATACCAGACTCGACACCGACCGTGCCAGAGTGGCGGAACTGGTAGACGCGCTGGATTCAAAATCCAGTATATTTTACATATGTGAGGGTTCGAGTCCCTCCTCTGGTATAGCCCTGATTGCTTGGCAGTCAGGGCTTTTTTTATGTGCGCCAGGCATGGCGCGAAGCGCCGTGACTGGTGCTTGATAACCGTGGAGCGAAAGCGAAGCGGGAAGTGACTTG
>JAFGXQ010000025.1 GCA_016936575.1 Deltaproteobacteria bacterium | reverse complement strand
GAAAACCGAATGAACCGCCGTGTACGGAACCGTACGCACGGTGGTGTGGGAGCCGAGGGCGGGCAACCGCCCTTAGCTACCCGATGCGCCCCCCCTAAAACGACCACATAAATTTAACCAAAACGGTACCTTTCACCGATCTGAGCAGAAAAACGTGCCCAAAACGGTACCATATACAAAACGGGTTTCTTCATATGTACCGAATCCCGACGATGTATTGACCAAGGAAAATTGCCTGAGGCCATTTCGTGTAGGGTGGGGTTCTGTTGCACTGTTTTGTACTTATGACAAAACCACGCATCGCACATTTGGTTTCGGGGCAGGAACAATCTTTGGGGTGGCGATGATGCTTGCGGCCGGGTGCGGGTCGGGCGGCGGTGATCACGCAGATTCCGATGAGGGTGATTCTGAAACCGCTTTGGGCAGCGATGATAGTGATTCATTGCCCTCAAAAGATGCTCTTGCATTTGTTCCTTGACCCCATCTCGGCTCCGGTTTACGTCTGCTGGTTATGAAAGAGCAAATACTTCAAACGTTACAGGCAAAGGCGGAAGATGTTTTCTATGTGGTTGACGTCTCCTCCTTTATTTTTCGGGCATATTATTCCACCGGGTATTTATCGCGTTCGGACGGCACGCCCACCGGGGCGGTATTCGGCGTGGCCAATATGATGGTGTCGCTGCTCAAAGATTTTGAACCGGCGTATATCGCCATTGCCATGGATTCGAAAACGCCCACATTTCGGAAAGATATTTATCCCGAATACAAGGCTAATCGACCGCCTCCCCCCGATGATTTGAAAGTGCAGTTCCCCATGGTGGAGGAATTGGTGAATGCGTTTGGGTTTACCGTGTTGCAGAAAGATGGATTCGAAGCCGATGACATTATCGCCACGGCGGCGCATGCGGCGGCAGCGAAGGGACTGAAAACCGTTGTGGTGTCGGGTGATAAAGACTTGCTGCAACTGGTGTCGGGCGATGCGGTAATGCTCGATACGATGAAAAAGAAAATATGGGACCCTGCCGCAGTCACCGAAAAATGGATGGTGCCTCCGTCGCTGGTGGGCGACTTACTGGCGTTGGCGGGTGACAGTTCCGACAACATTCCCGGCGTTCCGAGGGTGGGGCCCAAAACCGCTGCGCCATTGCTCAACGAATTGGGCGGGCTTTTTGGCATCTTTGAAAACCTTGAGAAAATCAAATCCAAGGCCATGCAGAAGCGGCTGGCCGAACACCGAGAAGATGCGCTGCTTTCGCGGCGATTGGTCGCGCTGAATCATGAAGTACCGTTGGATTGGGACATAGGCAATTCGCGATTTGAACGTATCGATGACGCATTGGCGCCGGTGCTTGAAAAGCTTGAGTTCCATAAACTGATCGACCGGCTGTTTCAGGGGTACGCGGGGGAAGTGACTTCGCAGGAATCCGATGTCGATGTTACGTACCGAACGATTACGTCGCTTGATGAACTCAAAGAGATCGGCGTTCAGATTGAAAAAGCCGGGCGGTTCGCGGTTGATCTGGAAACCACCAGTGTGGATGCGGTGATTGCAGAGATTGTCGGTGTGGCATTGTGTTATCAGGCATACGAAGGCTTTTATATTCCGGTGGCGCATAAGCAGGGGGCGTGTATTCCCCTTACCGATGTGCTGGCGGTGGTGGGGCCGTTGCTTGAAAACCCATCAATCGAAGTGATTGTGCAGAATATCAAGTATGAGGACACCATCTTTCGGAGGCACGGCATTGTGATTCAGAATGTTCCCATGGATCCCATGCTGGCGTCATATCTGTTGCGCGCGCAGGAGCGGTCCCACTCCCTGGATGCGCTCGCCAAGGTGCTGCTGGGTCGAACGCTCAAGTCGTACGATGAGGTGACTGAAAAAGGTCGGGGAACCCAGTTGCTGTTCAATGAAGTATCTGTTGAAAACGCCACTGAATATGCGGCCGAGGACGCCGAGGTAGCCTTCGATTTGGCGCGCACTCTTGAGCGGGAGATTGATGCGGCCAAAATGACCGAACTGCTGACAGCGATAGAAATTCCGCTGGCACGGGTGTTGTGCAAAATGGAGTTGGCCGGCGTCATTGTGAACACCGACAGACTGAAGGAAATGTCAGATGAATTCGCTGGTATCATTTCAACCCTCGAAGTGCAGGCATATGAACTGGCGGGGCGGTCATTTAATCTTGCGAGCCCCAAACAGTTGCAGGAAATTTTGTTTGATGAGTTGAATCTGCCCACCCAGAAAAAGACCAAAACCGGCTATTCAACCGATTCAGAGGTGCTGGAAACCCTGGCGTTCATGCACGATTTACCCAAAATCCTGCTGGAGCATCGCAACCTCACCAAGTTGAAAAACACCTATCTTGATGCCTTACCCAGGCAGGTGAATCCCCAAACCGGTCGAATTCATACCAGTTTCAATCAGGCGATTGCGGCAACCGGTCGGCTGTCGAGCACCAATCCGAATCTGCAGAACATTCCGATTCGCACCGAGCGGGGCCGCGATATTCGCAAAGCGTTTGTGGCCAAAGAGGGGTGCGTGTTGCTGTCGGCGGATTATTCTCAGATTGAATTGCGCATACTGGCGCATCTTTCAAAAGATGATGCGTTGAAGGACGCCTACATCAACAATCGCGATATTCACGAGCGTACCGCACGGGCGGTATTCGGACTTGCTGAGGACGTACCGGTGGCCAGGGAGCAGCGCGCCATAGCCAAGACGGTGAATTTCGGTGTGATTTACGGAAAGACCGCTTTTTCGCTGTCAAAGGAACTGGGCATCACACGCCCGGAAGCGCAGCGCTTTATTGACACGTATTTTGAGTTATACCAAGGGGTTGCGCGATATATGGAAGAAGTGGTGCAACAGGTGAAGGCCGAGAAGGCTGTTTATACCTTACTTGGCCGAAAACGCGATTTGCCCGAGATTGACTCGAAGAATTTCAATGTTCGCCAACACGCCGAACGAATGGCCCGCAATATGCCCATTCAGGGAACTGCCGCTGATTTGCTCAAAGTGGCGATGATTCGGGTGGATGCCGCGCTGGAAAATGGGGGGTACGACGCGCAGATGTTGCTTACCGTGCACGACGAGCTGGTGCTTGAAGTACCTGAATCTGAAGTCGATGCGGTGATGGCGTTGGTGGTTCTGCAAATGGAAGGCGCCATGACCCTCGATGTTCCCCTGAAAGTCGAAGCCGGAGTCGGCCCGGATTGGGACGCGGCGCACTGAAAAAACGCATTGCCTCCTGTTGTGGTTCGGCAATGGGTGGTTACGCTGAATGTAAGAAACATTTTGCAGGAGGCAATGAGAACGATGACAACTCAGTTCGATATATACAGACTCGTGGAAGTGGCGCTTGCAGATGAACGAAGCGGGGTGGCCATGTACAGCGCGATGGCCGATAAAGCGACCGGAGAAAAATTGAAATCCGTATTCGAGTATCTGTCAGCTGTCGAAGAAGACCATGCGGCGCTTTTTGAAGAGATAATGGAGCACATAAAGCAAGATCGTCCCCAAGGTGCATATCCCGACGAGTATGCCGAATATCTCGATACCTTGTGCAGTAACGGCGGCGATAGCAATGCATTCGATCGTATCGCCCAGACCGATGACGACGTTGCGCTGCTCGATTTGGCAATTGAGTTCGAAAACGAGCAGCTCGGTATTCAACGTGACATCGGCGAAGCCCTCGGCGGTTCGTACAAAGACATCGTAGACAGTATTCTCAAAGAGGAGCGCGACCACCTGGTTTCTCTGTCTCGGGTGAAACAACAGTTGGAGTTGTAGTGCTCAAGTCGGCTGAAATTATCGGTCGTAGGATTCGCAGATTTGAAATAGGTGTTCTGCGAGCGCTTTGTCTTCTGAAAAACGACAGCGTTCCTGATGCAGATTCGCGAAGTACTTACCGGTTGTGTCGACTATTTCAGCCGCTGTAGCCACATGCAGGGGGGTAGCAGCTCCCTGTGCCGGGGTTTCATGTCCGCCGAACCCCAGGTCGCCGGAGAGTTTGCTGCGCACGTCTCCCGGGTGACAGCTGTTCACCGTGATTCCCAGCGGCTGGAGCCGCTCGGCAAATGCGGCGGTAAGCAATCGGTTCGCCTGTTTGGACTGTCGATAAGCTGAGTCGTTGTCATAGCTGCGATGTCTGAATTCCAAATCGTTCGCATCCAGTCCTCCGGCCCAGTAACTGGCCACGTTGACAATTCTTGAGGGTGCGGATGCCTGCAAAATATCGGTGAATGCGTGAATCATTCGAAAGTATCCGAGCACGTTCACAGCGAATTGCATTTCAATGCCTTCGGCAGATTCCGTGCGCTTTCTCGGGCAGGTGGCCGCATTATTGATGAGCACATGGAGCGGACCAACCCAGCCCGCCGCAAGTGAACGGATGTCGTCCGCAGATGAAAGATCGCACGTTTTGAATTGCATGTCCGCTCGGTCAGCACGCTGGAGCGCGTTCGCCAAAGCAACTCCTTGCCGTTCAGTGCGCACCACCGCAGTAACGTGGTACCCTCTGACCATCAGACCTTCTACAATGGCCCGCCCAATCGCACCGGCGCCGCCGGTGACCAGCGCCGTACGCGTTGTTGTTTTTTCGGGAGACATATCATGGTTGTAAATCGGCCACTGTTTTTCGTCGAGACAAAAATGTGCTGTGGCAAATGCGCAGTGATTGTCAGCGAGTATGAGGCGAAAACATGACTGCGCCGAATAAAGCGGTCAGCGGAGCTACGGTGACCAGACCGAAACTGCCCACCAGTGTATGCAGCATTTCCGCTGCGATGTACTGGATGTTGAGCATTTGCACTATGGGGGTTCCGTTCGCCATGTACACCATAAACATGGCGGTGTATCCACCGGTGTACGCCAGCAGCAATGTGGTGGTCATGGTACCGATAACGGCCTTTCCGACTGCCATGCCGGAGCGAAATCGATCATGGAAAGTGAGACGAACTTTTTTTTCAAACAGTTCATTCATTGATGCCGAGATGTCCATTCCCACATCCATGACAGCTCCCGAGGAGGCGATGAATATTCCCGCCAGAAACAGACGCTCGATGTTCATGCCGGGAAATCCAGTATGCAAAAGGGTTTCAGAGAATGGGCGCACCGCACCGGGAAGATTGAAAAACGATCCGAACAACAATGAAAGCCCGCAGGTAACCAGAATGCCGCCGATGGTTCCGCCGAATGCGACAGCTCCTTTTCGTTCAAAACCGGCAACACCGAAGATGATAACCGCCGAGAGGATGGTCATGGCGGCGACAGAAACCCATATCGGATCCCATCCTCTGAGAAAAGCGGGGAACAGGACTTTCCAGAGAAATATTGCGGTGAAAACAAAGGTCAGCACCGCACGCGCACCGGTTTTTCCGGCAATCAGAATAATGCTGATGAAAAACGCACCGAACAGAATACATTCAATGTGTATGCGGTAGTGATCGTGCAAGGTTACTGCAAGTATTCGTCCGTTGCGGTGTTTCACGGTCGCCAGTGCAATATCGCCGGGATCATACACCTTGTCGATTTCAAGTTTTCCGATGAGATAATTTTCGGCGATGGCGGTTTTCCCTTTGTGTGTTCCTTCCAAAATTCGAACCGTCACACGCTGAGTGCCGGATTGCGTTACCCCGTGGGTGTGCAGTTCACTGTGGTCAACCTTTTCGACAGTGACTTTTAACAGCGAGAGAAATGGCGGCTGCTCCCTTTCAAATCCGGTGGGAAGAAACAACAGCAGCGTGATGCAGCCTATCAGGGCGAGGATATACAGGAGGTCTTTTTTTTTCATGTTCGAAAACTACAGGCCCATCGCCTCGGCGGTGAGGTGGTAGATGTCAGTGTTGTCATAGTTCCCGTTGAACGATTCCGCGCCGACACCTTCCGCATATACGGGAACCTGAACCGCCGTGTGCGAGTACGATGTCCAACCGATTCCCGCTTTTTCGTTCAATATGTGTGTAAGGGTAACCACTACCGGGTTGTAGTAGTCATATGCACGTGCCCTTGCGCCTGCGGACATTTCGTTGTCCCCGGTTATCCAGAATGCGAACGCCTGCTCCAGCCGTTCCATATCCCAGTCGGACATTGCAATCCCCGCGCCGTCGTTGTTCATGTCGAATCCGAATGTTGTTTCAATGGTTTCATTGAGGTCACTGAGATTGGAAACGTCGGACTTCATGGCTTTTAGTTCTAAATCGTACTCATCATAGGTAGAGGTTTGCGCGTCAATGAGTTCGAACATGCTGTTATATCCCATGGAAGCGGAACCAAGCGACATACCGCCAGTCTCGTGATCGGCGGTGACAACGATGAGTGTTTCGTCCGCATGCGCTTCGTAAAAATCCAGTACTGTGCCGACCACTTCGTCAAATTGCAACGTATCCATGATGTTCGCAGCCGCGTCGTTGGCGTGGCCGGCCCAGTCGATTTTGCCGGATTCCACCATCATGAAGAAGCCGCGTTTATTATTGAGCAGCTCGATTCCTTTAACGACAAAGTCGTTTAATGACAGGTCGTCGGCATCTTCGGCTTTGTTGCGAACCAGTTCAAACGGCATTGCATTGGAGCTATCGCGAACGGCGTTGTAGGCAATTACTTTTCCGTCTCTTTTTCGCAGCGATTCGATTTCTTCTCTATTCGACGCAATCGTATACCCGGCATCTTCTGCCGCTGCGATAAACGCAGCGCCGCCGTCGCTGTGTTTGTTCCAGCGTACAGACCCTCCACCGAAATAGTCAAATCCACTGGCTACCAAATCCATGCCGATTTCCTGGTAGTTGTTTCTCGACACATTGTGCGCGTAGAAAACAGCGGGTGTGGCGTGGTCAATGGAAACACTACTGATAATGCCGACTTTCAATCCTTTCGCTTTTGCCTGTTCCGCGATGGTGGGGAGCTTTGCATCGAGCGCCGGCGGCATTGAAATCACACCGGAGTCTGTTTTCAGCCCACACGCCAATGCGGTTCCCGCGGCGGCTGAGTCGGTGATGTATGAGTTATTTGAATGTGTGGTTGCGAATCCCTGTGCGGAAAGCGTCAGCATATTCAGAATTGCGGGCGGTTCCACCGGCGCCGCATCGAAGTTCGGTCCAACACCGCCGGAGCTGGTTTTCGAAGCCACATAGTATTGTGCCGCATTGATTTGAGGCAGCGCCATACCGTCTCCTATCAGATAGAACACATATTTGGCTGGTTTCGATTTGTTCGATTTGTGTATATGCCGGTGATTTTTCGGCGTGTGGGTTTGGTTGCCGAAACCGCGCGAACCCCAGGCGTTTTGAACGTCTGTGAGTTCTGCAACTTTCTGGGTCGGGTCGTCGCATCCCATGGCGAACAACAAGGTTGCGGCAAGTGCCATTATCCGAATTTTCGAAATGAACATGGAATTGGGGGCAGTGGGGCCAACATATTTGGTTGTTGAAAACGTCATCTTACATTCCTTTCTGCGTTGTGTCCGAAAAGAGCCTTTCAGACAGGTTGTGAAGGAAAGTAAGATGTGCAGATGACCATACCATGAAAAAACAGGAACAACCCGGTGCCTAATGCGAAACGCTTTTTTGCTTTTTGCGGCGGAATCATCACAAATTTCTCGTTCTTTTGGGACAGGAAAAGCGGATGCGGAATACCGGATTTCAAAAAATAAATTCTCATGCCTGAAATTAAGGAAAGACTTCATTGAATTTACTTTCGCAATTGACAATCAAGTGGGTTTAGACAACGATTGTGCGGTATTTTTACGATCACAGGAGATGACATGACTGGTACGCTCGAAAAAGGGCTTGCGAAAGCCAAAAAGACCGTGGAAGCGGTGCTCAAGGAAATGGGAATCAACGCCGCTGAAAACGAAGTCGAATCGGTTGACGGTGGGATGGCCTGGCAGGTGGCCAGGGGATCGGCCGATGTAATGATTGGGCTGGTTCCCGGAACAAAGACCGCAGCCGGAAGAGTTCGGGTGGTGTCTCCTATTGTTAAAATGGACGGCGGAATCTCTAAGGAAGCCGCTGTTCGGTTGTTGGCGCTTAATGGAACGGAATTGCCGGGAGTAGCCTTCGGTTTGATTGACGGTGACATGGTAGTGCTTGTTTCGGAACGAACCGTTCTTGATTTGAATCGCCTTGAGCTTCAGGAAATGCTCAGCATGGTGGGCTACTACGCCGACAAATATGACGACGTTTTGGTTGAACAGTTCGGCGGTACACGGGTATACGATTTGGACTAGGTGGATGACGCTGTTGCCATCAGTGAATTTTCTTTTTGTAGCGACTGTTGTTATTTTGGTGTCGCCCATTGCGGCTGCGTATGATCAACATATATCTTCGTCGTTGTATGCTTCGGGATATACGGTTCGGGCGGCCAACGGCACGTATCTGGACAGACGGAACATCGTTGAGGATTTGCAGTTGTCGGCGTGGAATATTCTTCCCGGGTCAGATGATTTCTATTACGAGGGACCCAGATTATCCATTGAAGTGAATCTGCGTCTGGCCGGCGATTACGGCGTGGACAGCAACGAGATGCGTAGCGCCCGGCTCGATTATCATGTCCCCGGCTTGAACGCCCTGAATGTGGAGGCCGTGTATGCATTCCTGAATATTCAAGGCGCGTTCAACGGACATTTAGACAGTCGTCTCGGAAGACAGATTCGTTTGGATACTATCGGATACACGGCGTTTGACGGTGTGGAATCTACTATATATCTGCCGCTGGGTTTTTCGACCTCTGCGTTTTTCGGAATGGAAGTTAAGGGAGCCAAGCCGTTCGGATACGACAGTCTGGAGCTCGACGGTGTCGACAACGTGGGGCGGGACTCTATGGATGATGCGTACTTCAGTTCGTTGGTGGAGCCGGAGTCGTTGCTGTTGTTGGGTGGAGAACTGGGCTGGAGCCCCAATGTACATCTGGACAGCGCGGTTGCAGTGCGATTCGCCGGGTTGGTGAAGCCGCTACAGCAACAGACCATTGCCGCGCGCTTCGCAGTGGGGAACGATTCCTGGCGCAGTATAAACCGCGTGGTGGCCAACCCGTTGCTCGATCGCACCGACAATGCGGTGGGCGCACTTCGCGAAGGAACGCTGGTTACCGAAAGCCATGCAGAAATCGGATATCACCTTCATTCCAATGGATGGCTGAGCGTGTCGTACGAACTGTACCGCCCGGTATTTATGCTGGATTCTATTTTCAACATATTCGGGCAGTTGGGGCGTCGAGATGCAATGACTACATATGAGCATGAACTGAATTCCACCACCCGGTGGGCATCGTGGGGCTTTATGCGTTTCGTTGATAACAATGATGTTACCGAAGTGCACGAGCAGGATAGCGTGATTATCGGGGGCGGCGGTGGAACCGGAATTCAACACAGCACTTTTTCTCGTCGGTTGTCGGGTAGGATGCAGGTGGAATCTGAATTGAGTGCGCGCCGCTTCGGTTTGGAGCACGAACTCGGGCACCGGTTTTGGAATGACAAACTCTGGTTGTCTGTGCGCAGTTCCTTCTGGCACGTCGATGATGCGCTGTATCGAAGTTCGAAAAATATTGTCGGATATGTGTTGTCGGCCAATCATCAATTCACTGAGAAGGCGCGCGCACTTTTTGAGTTTGAAAATTACTACGGTTCGGGAACCCCCAGGTTCGTGCTGACGGCCCTGTTGCAGTTGGATATGTGGCGATGAACGGCAGAAGAGTAATCTTTATCGGTATTATGTGCGGGGTGTTCGCCATCGCCTATGCGGTGTCTGCGCAAAAGTCTACGCAAATACGGTTGTTGCCGTCTTCATCCAGCGCGGTTCTCTCCTCTCATGGCGTACACAAGGAAGCGAATATTTCGTGTGTTTCATGTCATCGAAGTGTTCAAACGTCCGGTCGATCAACAGATCGCAATATCCCCTTAATGGAGAACTGCGCATCGTGTCATGTGGAAGCCGTGAAAAAAAATGCGCCTTGGTCTACCGATTGTGCAATGTGCCACCGAAAACAGGATGAAACCTTTATCACCCGTGGAAAATACCCCGACGCGAATATCAAGTTTTCGCATCGTGCGCATCAGAAGCAGTTGTGCGAAAATTGTCACCGCATAGAAGTTGACGCTGCGACAGTGTCAGTGTCGATGAAAACCTGTTACGAGTGCCATCAGGCAAAGAAGAATGCCTCCACATCGTGCCGAACGTGTCATCTGGTTACCCCGGACGGAAGAATGAAGGTGCAGTTCGAGTCTGTGAAACTGTTTCCCCCTGAGTGGTTGACCGGGCCAACGCATGGCGCGGAGTGGACCGGTAATCACGCAGAAACCGCCGGACGAAATTCAGCGTTTTGCGCCAATTGTCATTTGGAAAGTCAGTGCCAGGGATGCCACACCGGGCGCATTCGCCCCAAAAATATTCATCCGGGTGATTGGCTGCAGACCCATGGCAATCATTCCACCATGGATAATCATCGTTGCGCCAACTGCCATCGTGCACAGAGTTTCTGTTTGTCCTGTCATCGTCGCGCAGGGGTTTCACCAGATGCTCCATCAAACAAGCGAAGCGCGCGACCCGCTGATTTTCATCGAGGAGCGCCCGCTGCTCAAATTTGTCGCCGCGCCAGAACCAACATCACTTCCTGTGTGTCCTGCCATTCCGAAAGTTCCTGCACAACCTGTCATGCCAATATCAATCCTCACCCCGTAGGTTTCAGTCATCGTTGCAAGCCGCTCGCGAAACATAACAAACGGGCCTGCGCCAAGTGCCATCAGGGCAATGCAGAACGACTGTGTCGATAAGTTTTTTTGTGCTGTTTCGAACTGTTAAAAGAACACTATAATCCTCTTCTTGATGATTGAGTAAAATGCGGTAGTTTATACATATGAAAACTGTGTCTCGACAAATCGAATTTTTTATCGGGTGGATAGCTGCTTTGCTGTTTGGTTGCCATCCTCCCCCTCCCGCATCTCCGCCATCCGTACCACCACCGGTCGAGGAGGAACCGCCGCCACCCGTCATTCCCGAAGTGGTGAAAAATGATTTTGCGTTGGCGGCAGCTGACAAGTCGGGGTGTAATCGATACACCGATGCCGCGGAACAAATATGGGGGTACCGGGTGCAGGCTGATTTACAACTGTCAGTGCAGATTTACCAAGGGAAAATTCTTGCTGCAGATGCGGAAGGGCTCATGACGCAAATGAATCTGTTCATTGATGGATGGACAGCACGATTTGAAAAATTGTGTGCTGACGATGAGCGGGATGCACTCGCTGCAACGCAGTTTCTTGAAGGCGCAACCTGTTTGAAAGAGTTGCTCGATGTGCAAAAGGACTATGTGAACGAACTGTTTCATTCGAAAACATTTACGGTGGATGCAGCTGCCGCAGTTGCGACGAGAGTGACTGATTGCGACAATATCTTGATGGCCAAAGGCTCCCATACATATTGAAATTGTCTTTTCAGACAGTTGGTGGATGATTATTCAGGCCTGTCAGGTTCTCATTCCCGTTGGAAAGCGAATGCGAAAACGGAGGAACAAGCTGTAAGAATACGTGTTGGAATGTGTGATGTAGTGAGCGTTTTGAAACGATTTGATGTTGGTTGATGACAGTATGATGTTTGTTTTCGACTCCGGCGGGGGTGCTTCCCGCTTCACCTGTGATACACTTTCGCCAGATTGCTCCGCCTCCATCACTGCAATGAGCTGGTTGAGTTCCGGCACGGAGGGATGGGCTTCATTTTGGGTCCGGAACTTCTTCAACCGTTGAATGGCCGGTTTTTTATTTTCGATTAGTTTCAGCACCTGGGCGATGTTGAACATGGTGTTGCTGTGTGGTTTCATTTTCAGCGAACATAGGTATCGGTCAAGAGACATCAGATATTTTTCTTTTTTGGCCAGCTTTTCTCCTGCGGTAAAGTACCAGCCCGCTTTTTTTACGGCGATTTTTTCCTGTGATGGGACAGCCGGGCATTTGAATCGTGCCGCAGCGTATGCGTTGGTCGATGTGAAAAGAGTCAGCAAACAGAGAATTGAAAGGTACCGTTTCATGAACGTCTCAGCCTCCAAAAGGATTCGATGCCCAACCGCTGTTTTTCGTGTCGGTTGTTTTGGTTTTTTTTCTTTTTGCCGATACGGGTTTAGTTGTACTTGTGGATTTGTTTTTAATCGCACGATCGACCGGGGGGCGTCTCGCAGTTCGCGTGTCTGTGGGGCGAGGTTGATTTCCTGTCGATGAATTCGGTATTGCAGCTTCGTCGGGTGCCCCCCCTTGCCGGGAAGTATTCTCGGGCGAGGGTATTGTGCGATGCGAATGCGTCTGCGTTGAGCTCGAAGCATTCTTAGAAGGCGTCGCAGCAGTCGGCTCACGGGGTTCTGTTTTTCGGTCAGCGACTTTACGCACTGTTTTTACCTCTGTGTCATTTTCTTTTCCCGTGTCATTTTCTTTTTCCGTCAATGCGAAGATTACGGTAGTGGTGGTTATCGCAAATAAAGCGGCCGCTACAACGAGGATCCATTTACGGTGTCGTCGCGTTTGTATCCACGCAATAGAAACAGCCGCGGCGACGGCTACTTTTTGTTTCGCAATACTGGCGGCAGTGCGTATTCGGCGCCCGACGGGTACAACCAACCGCTCGGCAATCGATTTGGCGGGGGGCTGATTGTCTGTACCGGGAGGAGATAGCGGCTGCGTACCACTCTGAAGCGAATTATCGGAATCGGTGTGCTCAATCAGGTCAATTTCAGATGTGGACAAATCGAGCATGAAGCTGTCGGTGGTCGTTTCTCCGCCTGTGTTCATGGTGATGCTCTGAGACGCATCCGGCACGAACGGGTTTTCCATTTCGAAAAGCGTATCCAGTGTATTTTCAACGCTTTTCAACGAGGTGTCGGTGGCATTGGTGGAGCGCTCTTTGGGGGCAGTCGTTGACTTCGGCTTATCGGGATGCGCCGTTGACGGTTTGGACATCGCCGGCATTCCCAAAACGGTTTTATTCGGCGTATGCGTCGGAGCAATATCGGGTGACGGCTTGCGTTGCGGCGCCCCATTCCGTGCGGCAACGGTGGTTTGGGGAATAATCGATGTTCGCTTCTGCACCGGCTTTTTCTTTTTTACCGGGGGAATCGCCGAGATGCGTTTGGCGGTCTTCCGGGGCGGCGGCACCACGGAGATGCGTTTGGCCGGGGGAATGGAGTCGCGAATTGCTTTGGCCGCCGCATCACTCATCGCACTTTTCCCTAATTTTTCCTGAATAAGCAGCAAATCGCCGCCGAGGGTGACCATGTTGTCGTATCTATCGGCTGAATGAAACTGTAGACACTTTTGAACCACCGCAATGAAATTCGGCGGTACTTTGGCATATGTTGAATATTTCAGCTCGCCTTCTTTTATTTTTTGAACAATTTCGTCATGGGTTTTGCCGGGAAACGGCTTTTTTTTAAACAGCGCTTCATACATCATTGCGCCGACAGCCCATATATCTGATTGGGGGGTGAGCTGATTATCGGTGAGTAACTCCGGCGCCTGATACCATTTGTGTCCCACGGTACGTTGAGAAAAGGAAATATCCAAATCGAGAATGTAGACTTCCATTTTTCCCATGAAGTCTTCGCCGATGAATATGGTTTCCGGGCAGAGTATGCCCATCGGTTTCGACACGACATGCATGGTGTTGACGGCGCTGGTGAGTTGCAGCATCACGCTGAGGAGACTTTCCGCCGTTGGTTGAAGGTGTGCTTTCATCCAGTCGCGCAATGTCGATTTTACATTGGACTCAAATACCGCATATCGTGGTAATTTTTTAGGCGCGGACACCGTCTGGGGAACGAGAATATTCGGGTGAAGCGGTGCCGGGACGGTTGACACCGCGATGGAAATACCGCCGCTGAACAGTTTGATTACAAGTTCTTCGTCGTCGTTATCGGTGCACTGATACAGTCCCCCGAACGGATCCTGACAAAGAAGAGCACCGATGTGAAAATTTCCATCAATGGTTTTTCCGCTGTGAAGTCCCTGTTTGGTTCCAGACGGTGCGGTCAGTGTCATCGGTCCCCCTTGTATTGGGGTATAACGGCGACAGAACCGATCAGTTAATACTTTGAAAAGACAAAGACAACTCGTTGGAACTGGTTAAAAGGCGTTTTTGCTTGCCCATTTGCATTTCGCGAGTAGTTTGAGCACATGAAGTCGTTTCTTTTATGTATCAATCCCATTTCAGGAATTGTTTTGATTGTGATGTTGGCGGCAATCATTTGTGGCCGCAGCGGCGCAGCATCTGCCGCAGAGAGCTATCCGGTCTTTGATCGGGACTATTGGGTGCACGAGCAGGAGCTGGCACAGGGAAAGATTAATCGTGGACTGGGGCTCGGCGTGGTTGGGCTCGGGTTGATTTGGCCCACTTCGGTGATTATTTCAAAAACGACGCAGAATCCTCAGAAATACTGGGCGCTCAGCACGGTATTCGCGATGGCGTCGATTGGCGCGACCTTGCATGGATTCGGCAGTGTGGGGTTCGGCAGACAACAGAAAAATACAGCAGGAGAATTTGTTGCTGCGTACGATGCGGACCCTCAGACCGTTGATATTTCTTCGGAGCAGTCCGATTATTTGCACGCGAAGCGGAAAACAAATCGAAAAACCATGGTTTTCGGAGGATACCTTTCCACCGTGGGAGCGGTGCTATTGTCAAATGGTATTGTTCAAAGCGTGCGTAAGCATCGCGGCGCGCAAATGGATGATATTCGGGTTTGGCCATACTATCTGGCGGGGGGCCTTCTTATTCCCCTCGGTGTGGCCATTATGGTTCGATCGCAGAAGAAGCTCCGCGACCTTGATGCGCTGGAGGCCTCAACCCCGCCTGCACAAACCACGGTCATCGCCCCGTTTGTGCAGTCTTCATTGAACGGTTCGCCTGTATGGGGCGTTTCTTTTTCCAGCCATTTCAGTATCTGAACCGGTTCGGGTTCGCGGAATACTGGAACGCTTTCGAACCTCCCGAATTTGTTATGTTTTTGTGCCCAGCGAATATTGGTTTGGTTTTTGCTGCGAGTCATATTGACTAAAGGGTACCCATTGATATAGTAAGCGCGAAATTTTGTTGGATTCATCGTTGAAATTGGGAAATTAGTGATGAATTCACAACCCAACATATCAGCAGATAGGAAGGACATAATCATGTCGACCAAAATTTTAGACGTAGTTAAACCCGGTGTGCTCTTTGGTGATGACGTTACAAAAGTGCTTGAAATCGCAAAAGCTGAGCAGTTCGCGCTTCCCGCAGTAAACGTAGTGGGAACCGATTCGGTGAACGCGGTTCTTGAAGCGGCTGCAGCCGTTAAGTCTCCCGTGATTATTCAGTTCTCCAACGGCGGTGCGGCCTTCTATGCCGGTAAAAGCATCGGCAATCCCGCGCTGGGGGCGATTTCCGGCGCGAAACACGTACATTTGATGGCAGAAGCATATGGTGTTCCGGTTATTCTTCATACCGACCACGCCGCGAAAAAACTGCTCCCCTGGATTGACGCATTGCTCGACGCCGGAGAGAAAATGTATAAAGAAGAGGGCCGTCCACTGTTCAGCTCTCACATGCTTGACCTTTCAGAAGAGAGCCTCGAAGAGAATATCGAAATCAGCTGTAAATACCTGGAGCGCATGAGCAAAATGGGTATGACCCTTGAGATCGAACTGGGTGTTACCGGTGGTGAAGAAGACGGCGTAGATAACTCAGACGTTGACGAATCCAAATTGTATACACAGCCCGAAGACGTTGCATACGCCTATGAAAAACTCTCCGCCGTCAGCCCCAATTTCACGGTTGCGGCTTCCTTCGGTAACGTTCATGGTGTGTACAAACCCGGCAACGTGAAACTGACCCCCACCATTTTGCGTGATTCTCAAAAATACGTATCTGAAAAATTCGAAACCGACGCCAAACCGTTGAATTTCGTGTTCCATGGCGGTTCCGGTTCTTCTCCCGAGGAGATTAAAGAATCTCTCTCCTACGGGGTAATCAAAATGAACATCGACACTGATACCCAGTGGGCTACCTGGGCCGGTATTCTGAATTTTTACAAAGAAAAAGAAGCCTATCTGCAGGGCCAGTTGGGCAACCCCGAGGGTGAAGACAAACCCAACAAGAAATACTACGATCCCCGTGTATGGCTGCGCAAAGGTCAGGAGACCATGGTTGAACGCGTAAAACAGGCGTTCGCCGATTTGAATGCTGTCGGCCGCTGCTAACCACCATTTTTTCCTACAATTTGAATTGAGTGAGTTCTTTTCGCAACAGCTCGCTCATTTCTGTAAGTTGAACCATCGATTCCCGCATGCGTTCGGTCTGTCTTGAACTTTCGCTGCTGCTTATCGATATTTGTTCCATAGCCGTGTTGATTTGTTTGTATCCGATGCGCTGTTCCGTGATCATTTTCATCGCGTTGTGGGATTGGGTGGCGGTGTTTCCCACGCCTCGACTCAACCCATTCATAAAAATCGATAGCTCCTCCACATCGGTTCTGCTGCGATTCAGTTGGCCCAGGCTCTGCGAGACACTGTCACTCAACTCTCGAACGGATTTATTGATGGTCGACAAAATGTTGCGAATCTGATCCGCCGAGTTGCCGCTATGACGGGCAAGACTGCTGACTTCTCCCGCGACAACCGCGAACCCCAGCCCGTGTTCACCCGCATTGGCCGCTTCAATACTCGCATTTACCGCCAGCACACTCGATTGGTCGGCGAAGACACTCACGCTGTCGATGATATCCTGCACCTGGCTGACGTTCTGTTCCAACAGCGTCATTCGATGGCTTAGATTATCAACAAGTTCGTTGAAATGAGAGATCCCCGTGTGAAGCGCATCCAGCCGCGACATGGTCTCCTGGCTGGCTTTGTTCAGCTTTTCGCTGTCGCTGACCACTTTCTGAGACTGGCGAACAATGTTGTCACTGGTGATGTCCATTTGACGGGTTGCCGATACCACCTCCTGCACCGATGTGGTCTCCTGCGAAATCGAAGTCAGCAGTTTCATGCTGGTGGCGGCCATTTCCTTTGACGCGATATGCACCTGCTCCGATGTCTGAATCACCGAAGTTGCAAAGCTGTGGAGCGATGAAATGAGGTCGACCAGAGAGTTTTGCATCTGACCGAATTCGTCTTTTCGAACAATTTTATCTGGGATAGCCGATAGATCCTTGTCTCGGGAAAGCGACATTATCATGCGATTCAATTCCTTGAATGGCGTGTAGACATTGCGATAAATAAAATAGGAAGCGATTGTGAAAACGAAGAGGGACGCGGCAAAAAGCGGTGCAAATACGCTGAACGTCAAGCCTTCCCTGCCGGTGATAAACGCTGCACAAGCGACGAATGATGACACCAAAAGAATGGACATTGCAATCCGGGTGACGATGCCGCCTCGAAATCGAAGAAATAACAACGTACCGATAATTGTCAGACTTGCTACAACGATTATTATCAGGAGGAGATACTCATGCATTGTGGTTCAGGGTGCTCCTATTCGAGAAAACGCGGTCATCCGAGTGCAATCTCATTGAAATTAGTAAAGCACATAAACGTGTGTACGCAATCAAGTCGTTACCGACGCGTGATTGACCGAACCGAACAGCGTGTCGATTACAGCAGGGATTTCTGCGTCAGAGAATCTGCGCTTTTTGATTCAATTCTGACAATGAGTGCTTCCGCTCCGTCGCGTCGGAGCAGTTTGTTGATAATACCGCGGTAGTTGCGAGAAAGAAGTGCGCCCGAGAAGGTTATATCGACAATTTTTGTCGCATTGGGGCCCGGAAAGTGGAGCCGAACCTGTTCGGTGGATGTCGACTGCACGCACGACACCATGACCTCTGTCTCGTTGTCTCCCGACGAAACGTTGTAATCGGTGCAACGGATGTTCGGATCGTCGGCCAATGCGGTGATTTTTCGTTCAAACATTTTACGAAACGCTTTGGAAAACCTTTTTTTCTGCTCCGGCGACAACTTTGATTTTGCGTCCTGGATAACCCGGGCTTCAAATCCTTTATAATCAAATGAACGGCGCAGTTCATCGATCAGGCGTGCGGTCCGTTTTTGCGGCTGCTCAATTTCCAGAATACGACTGAGTCGTACAATCGTGTGTTTCACCACTCGCTCCGGCGAAGAAGCGCCCGCGCCCATACCCATTAGGATACAGCAGGTAATTCCCGCGACAGTGAGAAGTGCGTTCGGCTTTCGCATTGTTGCTCAGCAGGCCAATCCCAGGTATTTGCAGATGGCATATTCAAATTCGTAAGCGTTTTGTTCAATCTGTTCCCCCTCATCGCCGTAGTCGTAATCTTCCATATCGTACGAGAAGTCGGGAATAATATCGCCCAGCAGTTCCTGGAAGAACAGTTCCACTGCTTCGATGTCTCCGTTGGTCAGCACCAGCGGATCGGCGTTTACCGTCTGTGGATTCATAGGTGAGGAAAACAACGCACCCAGATTCACTTGAATCGCCGGAACGGTGTGCGGCAGATTGGACCCCCCCTGCAATGAGTCGTTGATAAAATTCACATAGTCGAGCATTGCGGCCTCTCCCGCCGCTGTGTAGCTGTTTGATGGGAAAAGACCGTCGTTTTCTTTTGATGCCAGTGCAGCCAGCGCCGCATTGACTGTCTGCTGCAGCATGGCGCGGGATTGCAGCAATTGGTTGGTTGCTTTCAGGGAACCGATGTGGGCATTCACTTCTTCAACAAGTTGCGCACTACTCATATCCTCCATGGCGCCGACCTGCAGTGGAACGTCGTATGAGGCCGCGAAATAGATCATCGCCGCCGCCGCGTAGTATGCCGATGCAATCATTTTCATATCTCGGGTGAATAGCGGAATGCTCTGGTGTCCCGTTATCGCAGAGGGAATATAGTACACCGGTCCGTCCGAACTGTTGTCGGCTTTGGCGGCATAGCAGGCCGCTTCTTCAAAATCATCCGCCAACGGGGACAGGTGGTCAATCAACTGATTCACGGTCAGGGTTGTGGGGATATTTGAAAATACCGCTTCCGGGTCATCGAATATCATATGCATCCCATCTGTATTGAATTCGTTTTCTCCATCATTCAGGGTGCCGGCAAAAGTACCGGTGAAGAGGGTCGAAATAGTGCTGTTGTTGGAATAGCAGTTAATGGGCACATCGGTGAATGAAAAGGAAACCGGCTGGTTGAAATCACCCAGCGCCAGTACTTCAATGGCCCCGGGTTGCGTCGGGCAGGTGCTGAATGAGGAGTAATCGCTCACATAGCATTCGATTTCGCGATTTTCGAAATCGCCCCATATGTCGATTTGGAAATCGTCGACGAGGGCGGGCATATCGAAACTGTTTGTTTCACAATCGTAATTGAGTTCAATCACATCGCCGACTGTTAATGGAATGGTCGGCTGAATATTCGCATCAATCGACATATTGGTTTCACGTGTTTCTTCGCCGCTCGAAAAATAGAACCGCTCGGGAAGATCAGTCGTATCCACGTCCACATCCGCGTCCGCATCGCCACTGATATACACAGATGTCGGCCCTCCGCCCAGCTCGATGCGGGCAGGATACACGCCGCTGGAGGATTCGCTGCCGGAGAGGGTGTAGTCGAGGGTTCCGTTGTAGTATGTGCCCAGTTGGTAGAGCAATCCACCCGGACCGATGAGATCTTTGGGAGAGACGGGCGGAGTAACCCCGAAGTCGGCCCAGAGCGCTGTCGCTTCAGCGCTTTCCAGAATGGTGAGCAGTTTGGTCAACGCTGCGCCGGCTGCGGCTTCCACCGTATCTCCGCAGCGGTATGATTCATATGCGGCGGTATAGTTTCCGTTGATCAATGCGGTTTTCGCCGCATCCAGGTTTGCTTCACATGTCACATTCCCGCATACCTCACCGGCGTCGCTGGGCATCGTACCATTGGGTTCCGGATCGCCGTCAGTATCGCTGTCGGTATCACTGTCGGCGTCCGAATCACCGTCGCTATCACTGTCGGCATCGGCATCGGTGTTCTGTGGTTCATTTTCATTGTTGTCTTCACCGCATCCGATAAATATTCCGGCGGAAGAGAAGGCGAGCAGAAATAAAACGGCAAATAATTGAAATAGTCTCATAAGACCCCCTTCGGTCCACATCATCTGGATTGAAACTGATTGATGTGTCATGCTTTATTTGAATATCGAAGATTGTATCGTGAATTTATAAAATGGTAAAGAAGTTCGGCGAAGAAGTGGATACACGCAGTCCGGTGGTGGGACCAAGAATTGTTACAGAAGGTGAATAGCAGATGAACAGTCGATTCAGAAAAAAGTGTTGGCGAGTGTTTTTCGGGGTGGTGCTGATATGGATGTTGGAGGCGTGCAGTAGGCCGCAGGTGCATATTATATATGAGCAGGATGGAAACATAGCCGCAGAGAGCCCGTTGGTTCAGAATGATGTCGGACCGGGATACGACGTGTTGGCGACGTTTTCCGACGCAGTGGGGCGTTACGACTATTTTGGCGGGGGGGCGGATGACGCATCTTACGAATACATGCTGCGTCAGGTACAGGAAATTCTTTTGCCGCAAAAAGAGTTGCTACACACCCAGGCGGTTTGGCGCTGGTCAAAAATACCGGTTGCCCCTCGCATGGACACTACGGATTGGGGGTCGGCCATTGACGAAGACAAAGCTGCCGAACTGCGAGAGTTCTACAGTCTCTTTCTGGGGATTGCACCGGATGAATTGTCTGAGGCAGTGCGGTATTTCTACACCTGGGATATGGTCCAGATGTTTGAATTTATGCGCCGGGCGTTGTTGATGCAGGTGTACCCCATGCATATCGCCGGCACTGTGAGTTCCATTGATGCGATGATGGTACCTCCATTCGTGCGGTTGAATGACGATCCGGAGCATCCGGTGTTGGCGATTCAGCGAGAGCGGGAATTCTTTATGATATCGTTTGAATACGATGCCCGGGCGTGCGTGTATACGCCGCAAAACGTGGAATGGCTGTTGCCGCTCAACGTTCTGGAACGAATTCAGAACGGGCAGCCGTCCGAGACCGAGACGTTCGGCACCGCCTCTCCAGACGAGCAGGCGCTGCCGTACCGACTTGGATTGGCACCGAATGCTGAATATCTCACGGTGCCTGTCGATGCACCGAATGAAAAGCGATACCGGCGGTGGAAACCGAAGACGCGAATTCGGGTGGGGCAAACCCATTTATCCACAGCGGACTGGAGCGTTGACGAAACACATCTTCTGCTGATGAGTGATGCCGAAGCCGCAATTCGCATTTATGCGCTGCCGTCCAAGAAACTGGTGGGGCGCTATTGGGTGGACGGATTTTCACCCGATACGTTTTCTGCAGGAGAAGCGCTTTTCTGGCCGTCCACTCGTGACGGCCTTCGGTTTGTGGTGGGGAACGACACCGGGCTCGCGATTTATTCAGCACTGGACGGTACGCTGATTGAGCGTGTGAATTCGTATCAGGTCAGTCAGCTTCGGTTTTCGCCGGATAATCGATATTTACTTTGCACCCGCGCCCATATCGATACCCAGACAACCACACTGTATGTGTACGCCCGGGTTGAGGACTCAAACACGCTGGCAGTGGTTGGGGTTATTGAAAGTGATGAACGAATTGAGGACTTGGCTCTGTCACGTGACAATCAGCTGCTGGCGATTACCTACTATCCATCGAATACCGTTGCGTTGTACGATGTTCAGACCGGAACCGAAAAATGGAAAGTGGATGCGCCGGTGTACACCAATTCAATTGATATTTCTCCGGACGGCGCGGTGGTGGCGGTGGGGGGGAACCGATTGCTGCTCATTGATGCGATTTCTCCTGCAAGACAGGCGACCTATCGCAAGTTCAACAACAATATTCACAGGGTGCGGTTTTCTCCCAGTGGGGATGCGGTCGCTGCGTCTTCGTACGACGGCCACGTGCGTATCGTGAGCAGCGACGTGCAGACAAGCGAGTTGACATTGTTGGCTGATTTACGCCACGGCGGCACCGCCAATGTATACAGCATTGAATTCAGAACCGACGGCAGCGGGCTGGTTTCCAGTTCCGGTGACAAGTCCGCGATTATCTGGGAACGGTAGAAGCGTGAGCGGCGGGGTGAAAAATATTTCGCCCTGATGCGTGGTTTTGTGATATCTTTTTTAGGGAATCAATACACAGGAGGTCAATCATGTTTTGGATACGACTGCTTATCGTGGTGTGCGGAATTGGGTGGTTGTGGGGGTGTTCAGCTGAATCTTCAGATGACACAAACTCCGATGCAGACAGCGATACCGATACGGATAGCGACACTGATACCGATACGGATACCGACAGCGATGCGGATACTGACACCGATACGGATAGCGACACTGATACCGACGCAGACACCGATACCGATAGCGACACCGATACCGATACGGACAGCGACACTGACACGGATACCGGCACTCCGTCTTCTGGATGCGGGAGTACGCCGCCCGGCAACGGGTCTCATACTGTGATGTCCGGCACGGTGGAGAGAACATACATTCTCGATGTACCGGCAGGATATGATGCGGATACCCCGTATCCGATTGTGTTCGGATTTCATGGAATGTCGACCAGCGGCGAGCTGTTTCGCAGTCAGTGGTATGGTAATCTGTTATCTGCCATGGCCGATGACGCCATCGTGGTGCACCCGGATGCATTGGGTGACCCCACTGCCTGGGAAATGGCTGGCAACAGTGCGGATGTGATCTTTTTTGATGATATGCTGGCGCAACTGAAGGGGCAGCTGTGCATCGACGAAAGCAAAGTGTTCGTGACCGGGCACAGCTCCGGCGGTTTCTTTTCGAATACGCTGGGGTGCGCGCGGGGAGATGTCATTCGCGCCATTGCACCGGTGTCAGGGGGCGGACCCTGGGGTAGCTGCACCGGTCAGGTTGCCGCGTGGGTGATTCACGGAACCAACGATGAAACAGTTGACATCAGCATGGGAGAAGCCAGTCGCGACCATTGGATTGATGCCAACGGATGCAATGGGGACGTGAGTTCAGCTGTATTGCCTGAAGGTTGTGTGGCTTATGCGGAATGCGACACCGCGTTTCCCGTGGTTTGGTGTACATACACAGACGGTCACAACTGGCCCGAGATTGCTCCCCAGGGAATGTGGGATTTTTTCTCGTCACTTCCGTAAAACACGCTTTTTGCAATATGTTGAAATCAAAATATTGTCGGGGCGAAAAATTTTCTAACAATTGATCACAAATCACAATGCACTGTTTTTAACGTAGGGACCGGGGTTGAACCCTGATCATTCATCACATTTTTAGAAGTACGTTTTGCGGCAGCATAGATTCCCCCTTGAAAAGGGGGCAAGGGGGATGTCG
>JAFGXQ010000234.1 GCA_016936575.1 Deltaproteobacteria bacterium | reverse complement strand
GATATAATATTCGTGCTGTTGTTCCCAAAAACCTACTGCGGAGGGTTCTTGTGTTGCATATAATAAACATCTAATCAAAAAATTTGATTTCAAAAAAGGGGATTACCAATGACAGATCAACTCACCTATCGACCCAAACGCGGTGTATTTGAAAGTACCCTCGCGTGCAATCTGCGCTGCCGCCACTGCGGTTCCAGCGCCGGCAATGCCCGTGACGACGAACTCACCACCGAAGAATGCGGTTCGCTTTTTGCGCAGCTGCGGGAAATCGGTTTGGAGTGGCTCACCATCAGCGGCGGAGAACCCATGGCTCGCCCCGACTGGGCAGAACTCATTAAAATGGTCAAACAAAACGGTATGGGCGTCGGAATGATCACCAACGCCATCGCCCTCGATGAAGATGCGACCAAACGCGCCGCGGATGCGGGCATTGATACCATCGGCCTGAGCATCGACGGGCTGGAATCCACCCACGACATGATTCGTGGGAAAAAGGGCCATTTCAAAATTCTGGAAGGGGCCATGGAACGACTGAACAAACACGGCATATCATTCAGCGCCATCACCACATTGTGCAACGACAACCTCAGCCAACTTGAAGAAATGAACGACTACATCGCAAAAAGCGGCGCGTATGCCTGGCAGGTGCAGCTGGGTTCCGACATGGGAAACCTCTCCCATCACCCGGAAATGCTCATAAACCCCAAGGCGCTGCCCAAACTTGAAAAACGGCTGGCACAGATGATTGTCAATCAACCGCTGAAGATTTACTGCGCCGACTCCATCGGGTACTACGGCCCCAACGAAAAAATTCTGCGCAACGCGGTCGGCGGCGCCTGTTTCGGCGGTTGCGGTGCAGGCATGCGAAATATCGGCATCGAGAGCAACGGCAATATCAAGGGATGTTTGTCGATTATGGCCGGTTACAACAAGCAGGGACAAGACTATGTGGAAGGCAATATACGTGAAACGCCGCTGCGCGATATATGGAACCGCCCGGGCGCATTTGCCTACACCCGTGAATGGAAAAAAGCGGATTTGACCGGGTTCTGCGCCACTTGCAACTATGCCGAAAAATGTAAAGGCGGCTGCCTTGGAAAACGGGTTGCAGAAGGAACCCTCACCGAAAACCCCATGTGCACCTATCGCGTGCTCGTAGAATCCGCCGAAGAACCGCGCAAAGTTGCTCAAGCAGCAGCCATTTTCTTTGCTGCGGCATTGGGAACCTCTACAGTTTCCTGTAACGAAGCAGATGATCCGCAATACACGAATGATACTGAGACAGAGACAGACACCGATACCGATACCGCAACAGGTGATTCCGACTCGCAAACCGACACCTACGATGTGGATTTATACGGAATTCAACCGGATTCAGAAACGGATACCCTGATTCCCCCGTACAACCTGCCGCCAGACACCGATACATTGAATGTAGCCGAGTATGGCGTGGAACCCGACACCGAAGTAGTGGATTGGTACGGAATTCCTGTCTATGACATGCCCGGCCCTCTTGAGGAGGAGTAGCGAATTCGAAATGTCGATTCAAGCCCAGTACATGCAGGCCAAATCATTTGCCGCCGCAGGCAAACTCTCTCAGGCAGAGGTGGCGCTGCAACAAATTCTACAAATCGACCCCGATTACCTTCCTGCCCTCGACCTGATGGGATTTGTTCAATACTTCTTAAAACGCCCTGATGTTGCGCAAACATTCTGCGAGCGCGCCCTCGCTCAACACCCAAACCACACGTATGCGCTGAAAGGATTGGGGCTTTGTCTCGCGGCACAGGGATTCATCGATGAAGGCGTCGCACAGCTTGCCAAAGCCGTCGCACTGGCACCCACTTATTTTGATGCGCGCTGGGATTTGGCGATGGTACTGATGCGCGCCGAACGCAATGATGATGCGAAAGCGATTGTCACTGCCGCAATGGCAGCCATCCCGGAACAACAACACCGTTTTATGAAGCTTCTGGCGAAGTTATAGGTCTTAGTCGTCTCTGTTCATGCGCTTGCGGGCTTCTTCGAGCACTTTCTCTTTGAGATTCTCAGGCAGCGGCTGAAAGTTTTTCATTTCCATACCGTGATTGGCGCGACCTGAGGAAAGAGAGCGAACAGAAGTGGAATAACCGAACAATTCCATCAGCGGTGCCTCGGCGTTGATTTTCTGGGAACCTTTGCGATACCGACGCATGCTGTGAACTTTGCCGCGACGACGGTTCAGGTCGCCGACCAGGTCACCGATAAAATCATCAGGTGTAGCGATGTCCACTTTCATGATGGGTTCAAGCAGCTGGGGACCGGCTTTCTTAAAACCTTCGGAGAAACACTGCCGTGCACACAGCTTAAATGCCATCTCCGAACTGTCCACCGCGTGGAAGCTGCCGTCTACCAGTGTGACTTTCACGTCAACCACATTGTAGTCCGCCAATACACCGTTTTCCATCGCTTCTTCCACACCCTTGCGGCAGGAGCCGATATACTCTTTCGGGATGGATCCACCCACGATCGCATTCACAAACTCAAACCCTTCACCGGGATTGGGTTCCAGCGTCATAATGGTATGTGCGAACTGACCTTTACCACCGCTTTGTTTCACATGGCGGTATTCGTGTTGAACGGCTTTGGTAATCGTTTCTTTGTATTCCACAGAAGGCTCACCGATAACCGCCTCCACATTGAACTCGGTTTTAAGCCGGTCAACGATAACTTCCAGATGCAACTCGCCCATACCGGCGATGACGGTCTCGTTTGTGCGCTCATCTGTTCTCACCGTGAAAGACGGATCTTCAAGCGTCATCTTCTTCAGCGCGATGTGCAGTTTTTCAAGCTCTTTTCGCGTCGCCGTGGCCGCTGAAACGCTGATTACCGGTTCGGGAATACTCAACGACTCCAACAGAATGGGCGACTTTTCGTCACAAAGTGTGTGACCGGTATAGGTATTTTTCAATCCGATCAAAGCCACGATATCGCCGGGGCCCACTTCGGTAATCTCGATTCTATCTTTGGCTTTGATTCGCATAATCCGGCTGATACGCTCTTTTTTGCCCGTGGTGGCATTCAGCACCCGATCGCCGGCTTTCAACGTACCGGAATAGGTGCGTATAAATGTTTGCTGCCCCACATAGGGATCGTGAATCACTTTGAACGCCAGTGCGCTGAACGGTTCTTCGTGCTCCGGATGACGACGATGCGATTTTTCAGGGTCGTCAATGTCTACGCCGACGATAGTGCCTTTATTGAGGGGGCTGGGCATGTAGGCCACAACTGCATCCATCAACGGCTGTACCCCCACGTTCTTGTACGCGGAACCGCAAAAACAAGGTGTAAACAAATTCTTCAATACACAGTCGCGGGTCACACTCTGAATCATATCCACGGGAATCTCTTGTTCCTCCAGGAAAAGCTCGGCCAAATCGTCGTTGTACTCAGACAATTTTTCGAGCAGATTCTCGCGCCACATGCCGACTTCCTCTTTCATGTTTTCGGGAATGTCGCGTACTTCCACTTCGCCGCCCGGGAAATAAATGGCTTTCTGGGTAATTAGGTCAATCACCCCTTCCAGATTTTCTTCGGCACCAATGGGCAACTGATACGGTACGGCGTTGGCTTCCAGTACGTCGTCCAGTTGTTTTACCACATCGAGAAAATCCGCACCCTGACGGTCCATTTTATTAATGAACGCGAATCTTGGAACGCGATAGCGATCGGCCTGTCCCCAAACCGTCTCACTCTGTGCCTCCACGCCCCCTACCGCACAAAATACGGCGACGATGCCGTCTAATACGCGCATGGAGCGTTCCACCTCAATCGTGAAATCCACGTGACCGGGAGTATCAATGATATTGATACTGTGACCATCCCATGCACAGGAAATTGCCGCTGACGCAATGGTAATTCCGCGCTCCTGCTCTTGCTTCATGAAGTCCATGGTGGCTGCGCCGTCGTGAACTTCACCGATTTTTCGTGTGGTTCCGGTGTAGAATAGAATACGTTCAGTAACCGTTGTTTTTCCCGCATCAATATGTGCTGCGATACCGATATTTCTGGTTTTAATAATACCCATCTTCTTTACTTTCCTAGTTCTGGCCCCCCAGCCAACAAAGGCGGGCTATATAATGGACAAAAATCGCTTTGTCGATGAAAAAGTTCCAGAATTCTGCAAAATGTTTCTTTTCGGGAGAACATCGTGCAAATCCGAAATGGAATTTCCACAAATAGCAGAAATCATTGAGTCTGTGCGACCTAAACCATACTCTGCAGATACGCCTTGCCCTGTTCCATGATCTGTACAAATGCGGCTTCATCCCCGGTTTCGATGGCGGCAATAATCTGATTCAAACTTTTCAAGAGCGCCCGCTGGGGACCATGTCGATATTCGTTGAGTCGCTGAATCTCATAATACAGATACGGATTTTCAAGCGATATCTTTTGGGCCACTTTCAATTGCGCATTAAAAGACGTGCTGGACATACTGCGCAATCGTTCCGCCTGCTCTCCGCTATTTTTCAACGCGGTAAAAAAACTGATGTTCAACAGATGAGACAAGCCCAGCACATATGAAATCAACTCGTCATGTTCATCGATGGTCATGTCTACACACGTGGCCATTGTCGGCTCAAAAAGCGCCCGTGCCTCCTGATGCGCCGGAGCGTTTCCCACATTCATAAAAATCACGTGTCGTCCGCTCAACATGGTGGTATCCGGCCCGAACATCGGATGCACCGATGTCACCCTGCAACCCGACCGGTTCAACAAATTCAACGCATCTTTCACCGGACCTTTGAGAGACGCCACATCAAAGACCAAACCGCGCGGTGCTTGTTCGGCAAGCGCAGTCAGTACGTCCGCGCTTTTACCAAGCGGTGTCGCCACCACAATAACATCAAACGCCAACTCAAGAGTCGTCCAATCAGACACCTTGGCTTTCGTCGCTTCACACACACTGGGATCAGCCACGGTTACGTCAAATCCCTGGGTGGATAAGAAGTGCACGAACCAGCCGCCTATTTTTCCACACCCCCCGATAACCAGTGCGGTTTTCCCCGACCCTCCCTGAGATTCCTGCACCCAGTCCCGTTCCTGTATTTCCAACGCATGCTCAACCAGCCTGTCAATCACACTCTTTGCCAATGAGGCGGGAATACCCAACTCCGCTGCACGCATCAACGCATGGGACAGTACTTTTTTTTCCCGCGAAAAACTGCGCAATGCCATCTGCTGCTCGCGTTTGCACTTTCCTATTTTAGACACAACTTCCAAACGGGCTGCCACCTTTTCAAGAATCTGTCTGTCTACTTCGAGTAGCTCTTCACGTAATTTTTCAAGCATTGATGAGTCCTATGGGGCTTATGGTCTAGGTTTTATAGGTCCTATTAAACTACCAGTTTTCACCGAGGAGTTCGAAGTGGGCTTGGGGGTGTGCACATGCGGGACACATTTGAGGCGCTTCCTCTCCTTCAGACAGAAATCCGCAGTTGCGACAACGCCAGGTTACCTTCTCGCCCTTTTTAAATACTGTACCGGCCTCTACGTTTTTAAGCAGATCAAGATAACGCTTCTCGTGCTGTTTCTCCGCGATGGACACCATCTCGAATACAACCGCAACCGCTTCGAATCCCTCTTCACGCGCTACTTTGGCGAACTCCGGATACAGCTCGGTCCATTCCTCGTGTTCGCCGCCGGCCGCAGCTTTCAGATTCTCTGCGGTGGTGCCGATTTTCCCAGCCGGGTACGTGGCCGTAATCTCCAAGTCTCCACCTTCCAGAAACTTGAAGAAACGTTTGGCGTGCTCCTTCTCCTGGCTGGCAGTTTCTTCAAAAATGTCTGCGATTTGGACAAAACCCTCCTTTTTCGCCACTGAAGCAAAATAGGTGTACCGATTTCGCGCCTGAGACTCGCCGGCAAACGCTTTCAGCAGGTTCTGTTCCGTTTTTGTTCCTTTTACACTTTTCATAGCAGTCCTCCTAGGACGAATTTTTGCGTCCAAACAATGGTTGAATCATTTTCAATGACCTTACACGGTATTCCCAAATGATCAATTATAGAAATAGACGCAGAAGACAGTGTCCGCCCAAATACAGGAGATGTTTTTACCGATACTATACAAATCGCCGAAAACTGGATTTATCCATATGTTATTTGTATCTAATATTTGATGAGAGTACCCGATTGTACCATTTTTCTCATTTGTATTTTCGCTGTCGCAGCTACCGCCTGCGGTAGTTCTCCCACCGTAGATTTATTTGAAGTGCGTGAAGTGTATCCCAAAATTATCGAGCCGGGAGACATTCTCACCATCGAAGGAGAAGGGTTTATCGAAGGCAAGGCGCAAGTCGAACTGCGCGGCACCGTGAAACCGATTGGACTACGCCCGGCCAGGCCACTTCAATTCAGAATGTCGGGCAGCGCAGTCTCTGAAACAAAAATTGAAATTCCCATTACCGCGTACCAAATGGATGCGCTGACCCGGGAGGCCGTTCGATTCGAAGGAATTGTCAACGTTTCATTCCCATCCAAGCTGAAAGAAAGCGCGCTGACACTCGAAGCGAAAAGCGCGCTGCTCCATCTCGAATTTCGACCCACCGGCGGTGGGGTGAAAATCCATGCGCTGAAAATACGTGAAGCCGGTCAGCTTATGCAACAGCTGGGCATTGTTGTTCAGAGTAATTCTGATGACGATGTCATCACCGTTCAACGAGTTCTCCCGGACAGTTTCGCATCGACCCACAACATCAGCACCGGTAGTAAACTCATTTCAGTTGACGGTTTTCCGTTATTCGGCGTTGAAGAATTGGCCGGTCTGGATTTAAGTGTTCCCCATATATTTGAATTTGTTTTCCCGGAAGGCGGTGCCCGTCAAATACCGGTTGATTTGGCAGTGGGCAATTTCAAGAATGATGAATTCGCGGCCATCGTATTGACTTCAATTGCACTTGGACTTTTTCTGGCATTCGTTCTTCCATCTTATATCAGACGAACCGCAATTCCCAAAAGAACCCTTCAAAATCCGATCTCATATATTTTCGGATACGCGATCGCCGCAATCCTCACCGTTTTGCTGCCCGCTATCGTTATGCAATGGCATCTCAACGTTTCTGGAACCGTTTTTGTCGTATCCATTTATCTCATCTGCGCTGCTACCCTTTTGTTTTACAGCAAGCAACCCTGGCTGACGCGTCTATTCGGTACCATGGGCAGTATCGCAGCAATCGCATCTATTGTCCTGATGGGCGGCGCGGCGGGGAACACGCTGGGCCTGATAGACATTGTCGCCGCTCAGGCACAAACCCATTTCGGGCTGAATGTATGGCGCAACCCACTGATAATGCTGGCGACCATTTTGTCCATATCTCTGCTATGGCCGAAACCGATGCTTCAACAATCCAATTCACTCACAAACATCGCTGCCTGGCTGATGAGCATTTGCGGCGCCATGGCGGTTGTCTTTTTCTGTCTGGGGGGCTGGATAATTCCCGGCCTATTCGAATATCCTGCGCTGAATGGTCCACTTCTAATAGTCGGCGCCGTGTTTATTTTTGTTATAAAAACCTGGCTGGTACTGCTTGCTGCGCGAACTGTAGTAGGCGCAAGCCAGAGCGACCGTCGCAAACAAGGCATCAGCGCCGGCGTGATTCAGCTGAGATGGATTCCAATGCTGGCATTGGCCGGAGGTGCGATTTACCTTGAACTTTCACCGCTTCCGAACGATTTGCAGTTTGCCGGCCAGGTGATCTCCGCCGGTGTATTCTTCACCCTGTTTTCCCTGTTGCTGTTCACACAGCTGTCCATTTTTCATCGTCATCAACAACACGCATCTGTCCAATGACGGACAGTTCATCCACTCTTATTGTTGTTCCAACTTCAGCGCCAGGTGCTGCGCCACTGCGGGGGGAACCAATTCTCGAATGTCACCGCCGAATCTCGCGACTTCCTTCACATTCTGGGAGCTGACAAAAAACGACTTCTCCGATGTCATCATGAACACGGTTTCCAGATCTTTATTCAGTTTTCGGTTCATATTCGCCATCTGCAATTCGTATTCAAAATCGGCCACCGCTCGAAGGCCGCGCAGCACTGCACACGCATTTCGAACGCGCGCGTACTCCACCGTCAATCCTTCAAAAGCGTCCACTTCCACACGGGGCTCCTCAGCAAATACCTCGCGAATGATTTCAAGGCGCTCATCTCGCGAAAACATCGTCTGCTTGCGGGAATTCACTGCGATGCCGACAATGATTTTATCAAAAATACCGAGCGACCGTTTAATGATATCGAGGTGTCCATTGGTGATAGGGTCAAATGACCCCGGATAAATCGCAATTCTTGTGCTCACTGTAATATCCAGACTGTTATTGGGCTATCGAGCGTTCGATGCCCCGATGGTCGTTATCGTGGTTTTACCATACTGCTTTGTTCGAATAATTTGTAGTGCCGGGTGCAAATTTAATTTATCGAGTCGAAACGCTGCCCGATGCTCCGCGACGATTATACCGTTCAGCGCCAACATATCCCGCTCTCCCAGCAGTTGCAGGGCCGCCGCCAGCCAGGGGCCGTCATAGGGCGGATCCAAAAAAATCAAATCAAACGGATCGGCACTAATTCCGTTTTTTTTCAAGTAACCGATGGCATCCATGCAAACCAGGCTGCAACAGGAACCGGCATCCATGTTCTCAACATTTTTTTGTAAAAACGAAAACACCTTTCTGGAACGCTCCACAAATACTGCGAAAGCCGCATCACGACTGAGTGATTCCAATCCCAACGCACCGCTGCCGGCAAACAAATCAAGTACGCGCGCGCCCGAAATGTGATTTCCCAAATGCGAAAACAACGCTTCGCGAACCCGGTCAGTGGTCGGCCGCACATCATCTGATGAAACAGTGTCCAAACGACGTCCCCGATATTTTCCAGAAATGATTCTCATTGCTGTGATTCCGTTTTCGGGCACTGTAGAACATTCAGTTTTAAAGTTCAACCATACTAAATTCAACACAGTACTATTAAAAACAGAGTCCGCTAAAATCAGAAAAAAATACGAAAAAAATTTGAATAAGCCCGAAAATACCGGCGTCTAACGCTATATTTTCCATCTTTCCCCGCTATCATCAGGTGAAAAGGGGTGGAAAAATGACCTGAATGGGTGCAATATACGGTTCTCAATTGACCAACATAAAATCGACCTTACCGCAAAGGAGGCATCGTTAAGATGAAGAAAAACATTTTGAAAACATTGGGATTCACCATCGCAGCCATCTGCCTGGTCGGCGTACTCCACGAAGTAGTCGCCGCCAACGCCGAAAACGTATTCGCCGGTAAGATAATTGTATTGCGCAAAATTCCACCCAGTTACTTCAACACCAAAAACGGTTTTGTAAACTTTCTGAAGTCTTCTAAAAATCGCTATGACTGTGCCAATCCGCTGCCGCTTCCCGATGAAGGCGCTGTCGATTTTCAGGCCATGGTATTCTTTAAGAAGCCCCTCGGCGACTATGAAGTCGAAATGCTGTTTCACGACGTGGGTTCCCGCAATGGGGGGAAGACCGGCGCAGAAGTGTTTAAGGGGTCGGTGACTCAGTATACCCAGGATAGAAACACCCGCAGTATGCTGGCGCGTACCTCAATGACCCGCCAGGAATTCGATGCGGACCGTAAGTTCAAAGTGGAAATTCAAAGCCACGGCAAAACCGTTGCCAGCGGTTTCTTTTGCACCAAAGGTATGAGCCAGGCAGAAGTCGACCAGCAGAAACGAGTCCATGCGCAACAGGAAGAAATGCGCAAATCAATGGAAGAACTGAAGAAAAAAGCGGCGGAACAAGAAGCAAAAGAAAACCAAGAACAACGCAAGAAAGACGCTGAGGCAGGTCAGGACCTGTTCTAATCTGTACGAATCAACAAAATCTCTCACTTCCCTGTCGCTTTCCCCACCCGACCCCGTCAAGTCGCATAATTGAAGTGTTCTTTTTTCTTCTGTAAAAGGCGCCATTTTCGCACGCCACATGCCCCTTGTTTCCCAAATGTTGCCAATACCGGGATTTTATCTATTGCATTCGCGGAAAACAGCAGAAAACCCTGCTGTTATTTGACGCACAAGTGCTGCTTTTTCTAGGAATTTCTACCACATTGTAATTAATTGGTGTTATACTGCGAAAGTCATTTACCACCTTTGGGAGGACTTAATATGAGATTTTTACTAACACTATTTTTAACACTCAGCTGTTTCATTGTATTGAGCTGTTCCAGCGACAACGTATCTACCGACACCCTTTGCAATGAAGGTGAAACAGCGTGCGAAGGCCCCATGATCATTCAATGCAGTGCGGGCAAATGGGTAAACTGGACCGACTGCAGCATACAGGGATTGACCTGTTCGCCCCAAAGCGGAACCGCCCAATGCGTCGCGGTATCGAACGATTCCGATACCGGTTCAGAATTAAGCACTGACAGTGACAGCGACACCGGTACCGCTGACGGCGACACCGATGCCGATACCGATGCCGATACCGATGCCGATACCGACGCCGATACCGACGCAGATACCGACGCAGATACCGACGCAGATACCGACGCAGATACCGACGCAGATACCGACGCAGATACCGATGCCGATACCGACGCGGACAGCGATACGGATACAGACACAGACACCGATACGGATGCCGACACCGACGCAGATACAGATACGGACACAGATACAGACACAGACACAGACACAGACACAGATACGGACACAGACACCGACACGGATGCCGACACCGATTCCGATACCGATGCATACACAGAATTATTCATCGAAGCGGAATGCGCATTTGCCGACGTAACCAAACCCGCGTGCGACGGAATCATCGGTTCAAACAGCGAGAGTGCCGCCTCGGGTTGGCCGGCCGTTGACCCCGGCGACAATGAAACATTCCCCGCTGTCAGCACTGACGAGACTTACGTGGACTACATGTTGGGCGGTGTATGGATCGCCTTCGGCAACATTGATATTACCCAGCACACGAAATTAACGGCAAATGTCTCCAGCGGTGAAGAGGGCGCATGGCTCGAAGTGCGCATCAACGGCGGCTCCTCGGGGACAACTATCGGCACGCTCAACATCGGAAATACCGGTGGATGGGATGTCTACCAGGAATTCACCACTGACCTGGACGGCGCATACACCGGAGTAAACGATCTGTATATCCGCGCCATGGGCGACGGCATCGGAAACGGCAACATCGACTGGATTCGACTGCACCAGTAGCCGTCACTTTTCGTCCCATTCGACCTGCGGCAGCAGGTGACAAGCAAATACAATTTTTTAAAAATCTACCGGAGAATCAGTCGGTGCTGACGAGGTTCAGCAGCATGTAGTAGCGATTCAGAACTTCGTCTTTGGTGAGGACGGCTGTTTTCTCGGTCCCGAATCCCTCACAGGTCGCAGAGGCCACCGCTGTACCGAAAATCATTCCCTTTTTAATTGTAGACGAATCTGTCTTTCCCTCACCCGCCATGTACCCCGCCAGTCCACCGGCGAAACTGTCGCCCGCACCGGTGGGGTCAATCACCTCTTTCAGCGGCACTGCGGGAGAAAAGAACATGGTTTCCTCTGTAAACAGATACGCGCCGTGCTCCCCCCGCTTGATAATCAACGCGCCGGGCCCCATTGCCAGTATTTTTTCTGCCGCCACGCGAATCTGCAATTCTCCGGACAATTGAACGGCTTCCTCGTCGTTTATCACCAGCAAATCAGTACGCGCAATCACCTTCTTCAAATCTTCCAGCGCAATATTCATCCAAAGATTCATGGTATCGGTGATGACAAACGGCTTCTCTTTCAACCGATCCAATACGCTGAGCTGCACACCGGGATTGATATTGCCAAGTAAAACAATTTCAGCCCCCTGGTACGCCGCGGGTATTTTGGGATCAAAATGTTCAAACACACCCAACTGTGTATCCAGCGTTTCGCGCGTGGAAAAATCGTCGGCATAGGCGCCGGCCCAGCGAAATGTTCTGCCCTCCGCAAATTCCAGTCCCTCCAAATTCACTCCCTTGCTTTCAAGCAGCGCCACGTGTTCATCGGCGAAATCGCCCTTTCCCACAACCGCGACCAGGTTAACGTTCGCAAAATGACTGGCGGCCATGGCGATATAGGTTGCCGCTCCGCCCAGAATTTCATCTCGATTTCCTGCGCGTGTTTTCAGACTGTCAAAGGCCACGCTGCCAACGACCAACAAATTGCTGTTCATAATACCCTCCCCATAATCGGCGCCAGTTTCACTCTGGTCGATTCCGGAATTTTGTCTCGGTCTGTAATTATAGCGGTGTCAAGCGCCACAGGGCAGGCACAGCCCCGCGACAACGCTGCGACGCGCGCTGCCAACGCCACCACCATCTTTCTGGATTTTTCAACATTGCTGCGTATGGTGGCAACGACCGCGTCCACTGAAACATCTTCTTCACCTTCCCGCCAGCAATCGTAATCGGTCGCCAGCGCCAGCGTACCGTAACAAAGTTCGGCCTCCCTGGCCAATTTGGCCTCCGGCATCGCGGTCATACCAATCAGTTCCGCGCCGAAAGAACGATGCAGATGAGATTCCGCGCGGGTTGAGAACGCCGGTCCCTCCATAACCACCAGCGTCGCGTTGTCGTGCACGGTAAACTGCAAATCCGTCGCTGTCGCAAAAACCAAATCGCTCAACTCCGGGCACACCGGATCGGCAAACATCACATGCCCCACAACGCCATCGCCGAAAAAAGTAGACGGCCGTCCTTTGGTGCGGTCGATGTACTGTCGAGTCACCACGAGGTCGCCGGGAACTATTTCTTCTTTTAAACTCCCCACCGCTGAAATACTCAGCAAGTGGGTGGCGCCCTGCTGTTTCAACGCAAATACGTTAGCCCGGTAGTTCACTTCAGTGGGAAGAAACACATGACCCTCGCCGTGTCGAGCGAGAAACAGTACACGCGTATCGCCGATTTTTCCTTCGACCACCGGAGAAGACGGCGCACCGAAGGGTGTGTCCACTTCAATTTTTTTCACGTCCGTCAGCTCCGGAAGACTGTACAGTCCGGAGCCGCCGATAATTGCCAATACATTATTCATATTTTTCTCCACGGGTTGATTATTCACGAGTGACGACCGAAAAACAGTGAATGGGCCGATTCATCGACGCATACGGCGCCCCTGGGGCAACGCGGCGGCCGGACCGTTCGACGCCTTGGTCAGGTCTATCACCACGTGCTTCAGATTCTCTTCGAACAGTTGAACATGATATTTTTCTTGCAGCGCCGCAATGGCCTGTTCTGTTTTCTGCCTGTGCAATTGTCGCTGCACCAACTTCACCAACCGCCCCTTGGCCTCATCAAACGACAAATTCATGGCTTTGCGATATCCGGTACGCATCACCAGATGAAACCCCCGCTCCGTCTCAACCAGCTTCGGATACAGCGCGCCGTTGGTTTTTATCTGAAACGCAGCGTCCACCACCTTCGGGTCAATGGTCTTTTCAGCACCTTCGCGAGTAAAGAACGCCAAATCCCCTCCCTTGGCCCGCGTTTCCAAATCTTCACTTTCGGTCTTGGCAATTTTTCGAAATTCGTACTGACTTGCTTCATCGCGTTTCAGCCGCTCCAGCAACGCCTGCGCCTTTTTCCGGTCAGTTATCAGAATATGACGCGCGCGAACTTTCTCCGGCTTGTTGTACTTATCGATATTTTCTTCATAGTACGCCTTTAAATCCGCCTCAGTGGGCGCATATGCGTCAAACTCCCCGCTAATCTGACTATGCATCAACGTGGCGAGCCGATTCTTCTTCACGGTGACCACCTCGGGGTTGGAATCGTATCCGCGACGGACCGCCTCCATGGCCAGAACATTCACATTGATCATTTTATCGAGCAATGCTTCTCGCTCTTCTTTGCTCGCTATCAATTCTTTCTGCACCGCTGGGCTCTGCGTTCGCGCAATGGTTTGAAATTCATCTACCGTAATTTGAAACTGCTTGCTCTCCACCAGTACGGTTTCGTAATTTCCGGATGCGGTACTTTCTGTTTTAGCGGCTAAAGTTCCGATGCTGATGCATGCCGCACCGGCCACCACCGCAATCGCTGTTATATTTTTCTTTTTCATAACCCGGTCCACATGGCTGATAGTTGTCGGCGACATACTGTCACAAGGACGGTTCCTCGGTCAAGCGTTGAGAATGTAAATGACAAGAATGAAAATAACACTCATGTCGGCGGGAAACGGAACGAAGACGGGCGTTAGACGGCTCTGGAAATATCGACCGGCACGCCCAACCCGGTCTTATCTGTTTTCGAAGCCGCTGCACCGGTGGCGGCGTCAGCCAGCTTCTTTTTAATGAATTCAGCCAAATCCGATATTTTAAACGGTTTCGGAACAAATCCGGCTACACCCACATTCGCTTTGGCCAACTGAATCGGAGACAAATGATATGATGACATTAAAACAATCACCACATCAGGATGAAATTCGCGTATCATTCTGGCCAACTGCAGCCCGTTAATACCGGGCATCATCAAATCAACCACCACCACATCAAACCGGTGATGCTTCATCCGTTCAATCACCTGCTCACTTCGGGACTGACTTTCCACATTGAAACCTTCCAATAAAAATCCCTGATGCAATTTCTCAAGCTCAGTGATTTCACTTTCAACGATTAAAACAAATGGTTCGAGTTGCCGATATGAAGTCATTTTTTCTCCCCTTCAAAAAAGCCGTTCCGACTAATGCAACCGGCGTGCCCATATGTCTAAATTTTTACTATTGTCAGCAACCTGTTGAAATGATTTATTTTTAATAATTGCAAATGTTTATTTTTGCTCACCATATTGTTCAAAAAGAATCATTTCATTTCGATTTTGCAATAAATTCCCTCAGCCTTGAAAGCAAATTATGGTAACACTTTGGGCCGATTCCGGTGTTCCAACAAGCAGGAGGGAACGAACAGTGGCTGTGGATGTAGAAGGCTACTACACACAATTTGGACCGATGGTGCTCAGGCGCTGCCGTCATCTGTTGAAAGATGAAGAGGCCGCTGTGGACGCCATGCAAGACACCTTTGTGCAGTTGCTTCGATATGCCGACCGGCTGGACGATGAGGCGCCCAGTAGTCTGCTTTACCGCATGGCCACCAACGTTTGCCTGAACAAACTGCGATCCGCCGGGCGAAAACACGAAGACGCCGATACGGATTTGCTGCAAAAAATTGCGTGTGCGGAAGTTCCCGAAGAGCGATTCATCGCCGCCAACCTGATGAACAAACTGTTCGCCAAACATCGGGAATCCACGCGCACCATAGCGGTTCTGCATCTGCTGGACCGCATGACGCTGCAGGAAGTGGCCGATGAAGTGGGCATGAGCGTGTCAGGGGTACGAAAACGCCTCCGTCCGCTGAAGTCGCAATTGGCAGAGCTTCAAAGGAGCAATCTGGAATGACCGAATCGAAACAAACACCGGACCTTCTGGTCGAAAAACTGGCCGCCGGCCAATTAAGCACCGCCGAGGAAACCGCCGTGCGCCAGCGGCTGGAGGCAGAAGACGGGCTGTCTCGCCTGGATGACATCGCACAGTCCAACCAAGACATTCTGAACGACTACCCTGTGCGGCAGATGGCCGCATCGATTCGGGAACGATATGCAGCGTCAACACCCCAAAAATCTGTCGCGTTCAAACTCTTCTGGACACTGGCGCCCGTTTCAGCGGTTGCCGCGGCAGCAGCGGTCGTTTTCATGCTCGCCCCGTCCCCCGTACCGTCGGACCCATCAGAAACCACATCTGTCGGAAGCGTTGACCCGAATTACAGCGATGATTCCATCCGCATAAAAAGCGGCGATCCCTTTTTGCGCATATTCAAAAAAAACAAGACTGATGAAATCGAAGTAAAAAGCGGCGACAAACTCGCTGAGGGCGACGTGCTCCAGTTGAAAATGATCACCAATCACGCCCGCAGCATGGTGGTCTGTTCGGTGGATGGCAACGGCGCGGTCACATTGCACTACCCGGAGCGTCCCGCCGCAACTACCCGTGTAACCGAGTTGAAAAGCATATCGCTGCCGTACGGCTACGAGTTGGACGATGCCCCCGACTTTGAACGGTTCTTCATTGTATGGACAGAATCCGAGACACCCATTGACGCGCAGCAAATCATTGAAAAAATCAAATCGATGAAACACGCGGCGCACGACACCCCGGAACTGAGCGGCGCCGTTAAATTCAAAGATATTATGGTAAAGAAGTAATATGAACGCCCCATCCCAAACCTCAGCGCGTACATGGGTAAGCGGACGACTATGTCTTGCCCTGCTCGGCGTTCTCATCGTGTGCCTATCGGGATCTATCGCCCACAGCGATGCCAAACGGGTACGCCGCTTTGCTCTGATTATGGGCGCCAATGACGGTGGGGACGAACGGATACTGCTGCGATATGCGAAATCCGATGCGGAAGCGTTTTCGAGAGTGCTCAAAGAATTGGGCGGGGTGCAGAATGCCGACAAAATACTGATTACACAGTCGAGCAAAAAAGAGCTGCTCGCCGGTTTTGATGAAATCCGACGCCGGCTGCAGAACGCCGCCGACCGCGCGGTCAGCCTGGAGATGGTGTTTTATTATTCCGGTCATTCCGACGAACGGGGGCTGCTGCTGGGAAACGACATTCTCTCCTTTAAGGAATTGAAAAAACAGCTCGACCAACTGCCGGCCAAAGTGAAAATCGGTATTCTCGATTCGTGTGCATCCGGCGCGTTCGTTCGCATCAAGGGCGGTCGACGAACCGCACCGTTTCTGGTGGACACCTCCACCGAGGTGGAAGGATACGCCCTGCTCACCTCCAGTTCCGCCGACGAGAATGCCCAGGAATCGGAACGCATCGGCGGCTCGTTCTTCACCCATTACCTGATTTCGGGCCTTCGCGGTGCGGCGGACACCAATCGAGACGGCCGGGTAACCCTCAACGAATCATATGCCTATGCCTTCGATGAAACGCTTTATCGCACGGAGTCCTCCCGGGGCGGGGCACAGCATCCCAACTACGATTTCCAGCTGGCGGGCGCCGGAGACCTGGTACTCACCGATCTGCGCAGCACTGATTCGATGCTGGTGATTCCCGAATCGATGAGCGGCCGCATTTTTGTTCGCGACGTCAAAGGTCGTCTGGTGGCCGAAATCAACAAGACCGCAGACCGGAAAGTATCCGTTGCGGTACCCGCCGGCCGATATGAAGTTACTGTGGATTCAGAAGAAAGCGTACGCAAAGGGTATGTGCGGGTGAACGCGGGAAGCGACACGATGGTGCAGAGCGCGCAGTTGACCACCGTGACCAAAGAACGCACGCGAAAGCGGGGCGGCAATGGCGAAATAACGTACCGCACCTATGCCGCCACGGTTTTCCCCAATGTGACAACCAACCCGGACGGAAAAGTGGAAAACCGTTTAGCGGCTAATGTTATCGGCGCGGGATATTCGCTGAGAGGAATTGAAGTGGGCGTCATCCGCAACCAGCGGGACTACAGCGTGCACGGCGTACAGGCGGCGATTCTGATGAATCGAACCCGCCATTTAAGCGGTATGCAGCACGGGATGGTCAACATCGCCACCGGCGACATCAAAGGCGCGCAGGTGGGATTTGTCAATCTGGGCGGCACGTATATTAAAGGGGCGCAGCTTGGAATGTTCAACGCGGCCGGCGAAGAAAGCAACGCTCCCCAATTCGGGTTCATCAATTACATGCCCGACGGCATTCTGGCGGTGTCGGCCTGGGGGAGTGATACCGCGCTGTACAATGTGGGGTTCAAAATGGGGGGAAGATACACCTTCAGTCAGTTCACGCTCGGCACCCGTGCCTACTCAGACGAAAACTGGTTTTCCATGGGATGGGGGTTCGGCGGTCATTTTGAAGCGCCGCGTCTCCCGTTGTGGATAGAATTGGATACCACATTTAACGGGCTGTTTGGGGACCGGCATGATTTAGATGCACTGGACGTGCTCATTAAAACCAAACTCACATTCGGTGTTCGGCTGTATGGAACCCTGTCGCTGTTCGCGGGCCCGCTTATCAATACACTCATCTCTGAAACCCGAAAGACCGTCGCGGTATTGCCGCCGTTCGCATCCGGGCAGTTTGACAACTATCATTATGAAATGTCCCCCGGGTTCTACGGCGGGTTCCAGATTGAACCCCGGTTCGGCAGACACAACACCTGGAAGGGAAACCTGAAAAAATAGATTTCTGTATTCACACAAAGCGCGATACCCTTGAAAATACAGTTTCATTGCAATTGCGAAAAACATGTTCATACTGTTATGTACAGAGTACGCATTGCAACAGAGTCGGAGCCGGTATGGAACAAGAGGTCAAGCTAAATACGAGGCACAAAGCACTCCACATCAATCTGAACCACAAAATCTACGGTTCGTTCGCTGAAATTGGAGCAGGGCAGGAGGTGGCGCGGCAGTTCTTTCGCGCAGGAGGCGCATCCGGAACCATCGCCCGATCGCTGTCAGCCTACGACATGCAGGAAAGCGATGCCATCTACGGGGTTGAAAAATCCGGACGGTATGTAGCACGCCCCAGGCTGGACAGCATGCTGGAAACCGAGTTCACGCTGACAGTGGAGCGAATCAAAAGCCACCGGCCCCCGGACACCACCTTTTTCGCATTTGCCAACACCGTCGCCGCCAAAGCCTATAACTCCGACCGCGACTGCCACGGTTGGCTGGGCATCAAATTCCAGCACACCGCCGGCGCCGCGCCCAGTAAAATTGTGATGCACGTGCGCATGCTCGACATCGTGAATAAAGACCAGCAGGCTGCACTGGGTATTCTGGGCGTAAATCTGATCTACGGCGCATTCAATTTCTGGAACAATCCACCGGAACTGATCGATTCACTTTTTGAAGACTTGAACATAAACCGAATTGAGGTCAACTACATTGATTTTTCAGGCCCGGCCTTCGAAAAGGTTCGCAACTCGGCGATGAACATTCGACTGGTGACCTCGCAGCTCGGTTCAGTGACGATGTTCGGCCAGAACGGGAAACCCATCGACCCGGCGGAACTGCTGTACAAGAAACACGTGGTTGTGCTGCGGGGAACCTTCCGCCCGTTTCTGGATTTGCATGCCGACATGATTGCCCGCGGCATGGCCGCATTTGCGCAAAGTATGGAAATCAACGCCGCCGATATCGCCTGTATCTGCGAAATGAACGTCTCCAAGTACATCGCGGACGGCAGCGATGATATCTCCGATATGGAGGAACGCATCACCCGTATTACCCACCTGGGATTCAACGTGATGGTCAGCTCTTTCTATCGCTATTTCCGCCTGAGTGAATACTTCACCATTCACGACCCCAACCGCAAGGTGGGATTCGTTTTGTCGGTCGAAAACATCCTGACCATTCTCAACGAAAAATATTATGCGGGTATGCAAGGTAGTGGTGGGATGCTGGAAGCCATGGGAAAACTATTCGCATCCAATGCGCAGCTCATGGTGTATCCGAATATGACAGGGGACGGCGCAGTGGTGACCGCTGAAACCGTTATCGTTCCCGACAAACAGAAATTCCTGTACAAACATCTGCTCTACAACAAACGGGTGGTTTCGCTGCACCCGAACTTTGAATGTCTGACGCCGTTGCCGGTTCGATAGAAATCCGTATTCGCCCGATGCCGGTTATCCGGCGCTGAAAAACCGGGAATGGCTCCCCCCTTTTCCCACTTTAATACGCACGGGTTTGAAACATTTCGGACAATGTCCCTCATATGCTGTGCCCTCTTTGTTTTTATAAATCCGCGCGTACACCCCGCAGCACTCAAATAAAATCCCAAGGAACGGTCTTTCTTTTTTGGCGGTCTGATTATTATTGGTGCCGTATTTTACATCGTCGTAATGCATCACTGAATAGGTCGGCAGATGCGTCAGCTGAATTAAGCGATGACACATAAAAAAACCGACCCATTTTCAACAATTTCAGTAGAAATGGGTATATTTTGAATCAGTGGGTAAAAAAAAATCGGCCGCGTCCGTAACAATGACAATGACACCGTTGTTTATATCAGAAGTATCGAGCAATCATCAACAGAACCTTGAAAGATGTCTCAAGTTTGTCGATATCAGCGCACAAATCGGTTGTGATGCCGTCAAGTTTCAGCTCTTTCGAATCGAAAAACTTTTTTCGCCGGAAATCCTATCAAAGAGCGAATTCCATTCCCGTCGCAAAGCGTGGGAACTACCATTGGCGTTTATTCCGAAAATCAAAGAGCGCTGTGTGGAGAAAAAACTTCAGTTCGGCTGTACACCCTTTTATCTCGATGCGGTGGACCAGTTAAACCCCTATGTGGATTTTTACAAAATCGCGTCGTATGAGTTGCTATGGAACGATTTACTGACAAAGTGCGCGCAAACGAAAAAACCGATTGTTCTTTCAACCGGCATGGCCACCATCGAGGAAATTCATCAAGCCGTGAGTACGATACGCAACAACGGTTGTACGAATCTGACTGTGCTGCATTGTGTTTCGGCGTATCCGGCGCCGCCCGAAGAATGCAATCTAAACGTGATTTCGGCTTTCCGTTCTGACCTGAAAACAAAGGTCGGATGGTCAGACCATAGTGTGGCACCAAGTGTTATCTATCGCGCCGCTTTGGATATGAAAAGCGATGTGATTGAATTTCATCTGGATTTGGAGGGCGATGGCGAGGAATACGAATCCGGACACTGCTGGCTTCCACACGAAATCGCATTGGTCATCAGAACCATTCGCGAGGCGGAACTCGCCGGCGGCTCCGCCTGTAAAAAAACCACCGCCTCGGAACAACCCGATCGGGATTGGCGCGCTGATCCCGAAGACGGGCTTCGCCCACTGAAACACATTCGAAAGGTGTGGCATCCATGATATTTCCGTTGCGTGCGATTATTCTCGCGCGAATGGGATCTTCCCGGCTTCGGGGAAAATCTCTTCGTCCCATATGCGAAATACCGCTGATTTTCCATGTGATTCAACGTCTTCAGCAAAGTCAACGCATCACAGAAATTGTTGTCGCCACAAGTACCGAACCCCAGGACACGCCACTTGCCGACGCTGTCGCAGCAGCAGGTATTCACGTGGTCAGGGGAAGTGAATCAGATGTACTTTCCAGATTCGCTCTGGCCGCTGAACATTACAAAGGAGACTATGTGGTACGGGTAACCGGCGATGTACCGTTCGTCGACGCCGCGGCAATTGACCGCATGGTAGATATTTTACGAACAGAGCAGGCAGACTTTTTCGCCCTGACACCCGGCGCGACACCTATACACGAAGGTTTCGAAGTATTCAGCGTTTCCTCGCTGCAACGATTGCTGTCACAGGCATCTGACGACCCTGTGGCGATAGAGCACATCACAGGCTATTTTAAAGCACATCCGGAATTTGTCAGCCACGCGTTGGTGCCGATACCGGAAGCTGAAAGTTTTTCAGGAGCGAGGATGTCGGTGGATACGCCGGCTGATATACGATTTGTGGAAACCATTTATGAGCGTCTGCAACAGAATGCGCCATTCGCGCCCATCACAGATGTCGTCTCCCTGTTAAAGAAGGAGCCTTCTCTGCTGCGAATCAACGCGACTGTACATCAGAAAACACTGAATGAAACCGGCGCCCATATCACGATTGTCTTTGAAAGCAGTGCAGAAGCCGGACAGGGACATCTTACGCGCGCTATCGCTCTGGCGGACACTCTTCGAAATGAACACGCCGCAGCGATAAAAATGATTAGTCTGGGAGACGGAACCGGTATCAACCGCGTGACGGAACAGGGGTTCACGGTCAGCGAATTCGCCCCGGGACAGGAACGAATGCTGATGGATGCGGTATTGGCGTCTCCCCCACCGGAACTCATCGTAATCGACGTTAAAGACGGTATTTCCGCCGACTCGGTAAAAGAACTGAATAACCGAAACATTCCGAGCGCACTGATAGATGACGGCAGCGACCGCCGCCTGTTTGCGGATATGAATTTTTACCCGGCATCGCCCCAGGTGGTCGACCTGGATTGGATCAACGCGACAGGAGACATATATCGCGGGTTTGAATATTCGATTGTGCCGTCTGAATATCAAGGGGCGCCCTTGAAAAAAAATATCACAGACAAAACGCGAATACTTTTATCGATGGGCGGCAGCGACCCCTGTCATTTCAGTATGATCGCCTTGTATTCTCTGGCGGCATGTCAGATGATAGATGAGCTGGATATTGATTTGGTCATCGGCGCCGGTTTCAGTGACACAGAAGAAATCGTCACAACGGCAAACGCTCTGTTTACAGACCGGATACAGATTCATCAAGCACCAGAAAGTTTACGACCGTTAATGGAACATACCGACCTGGCATTCATTTCTTTCGGGGTTACCGCATATGAGGCCGCCGCAATGAATCTGCCGGCCGTGTACATGTGCTTGTCAGCCGATCACGCGCAAAGCGCCGCACCTTTTGTTGAATCGCGTATCGGCGCCATTGCGGCCATATTTCCGAATCAAATGAACAAAGAAGCCATTTGTGACAGCGTATCGGAAATGATCATGTCCATAAAAAACAGACGCTTCGTTGAGAATCAAATGTCGCTGTTATCCGCGCAGATTCGTTCGGGCGCAAGCAATGTCGCGGCGAAAATAATGGAGCGAATTGGAGAACATCGACATGAAAAAAGACAATAAAACAATTCTATTCGTTGCCGGAAGTCTCGAAGCGGTTCCAGCGATAAAACGCGCTAAAGAAATGGGCTACCATACTGTGGTAAGTGACGGAAACGAGCATGCCCCCTGCTTTTCTCATTGCGAGGACACAATCATCGCCAGCACATATGATGTGGCCGATTCAACCGCCAAAGCCGTGCATTTTCACCAGACGGTTCGCCCCATCGACGGTGTGATCTGTGTGGCGTCCGATGTTCCGCTAACCGTTGCAACCATCGCGAAGGAACTTGGATTACCGGGGATTTCAGTTGAATCCGCGCAGATTGCGCAGGACAAGCTGCTGATGAAAGAACGATTTAAACGAGACAACATTGCCATTCCCTGGTTCAAGCAGGTTGATTCTCCAGAGCACCTGAAATCCATTGCGGCTGTTTCGCCGAACGCTCTTATCATCAAGCCGGTAGACAGCCGAGGAGCGCGCGGCGTTCAGCGATTGCTTCCCAATTACGACCTCACATCCGCCTTTTTTACCGCGAAAGAAAACTCGCCTACAGGAAGAGTCATGGTGGAGGAATACATTGACGGCCCCCAGGTCAGCACAGAATCGATTGTCTTGGACGGTTCTATGTTCACGCCGGGATTTTCAGATCGAAATTATTCATTGATAGATAAGTTCGCGCCGCACATGATTGAGGACGGCGGCGACCTGCCCAGTTTTCTGGCGACAGATGTTCAAGACAAAATCAAACAGTTAGTCGCTGCCGGCGCCGCCAGTATGGGTATTACTCGCGGGGTTGTGAAAGGTGATATTGTGGTGAAAAATGGCGAACCGTATATCATTGAGCTTGCGGCAAGGCTGAGCGGCGGTTACTTCTGCACCCACGAAATACCGATGAGCACGGGCGTTGATTTGGTCGGTGCGGCATTGCGCATCGCTGTGAACGACCCGGTTGATGAAAAAACCCTCATTCCTGTTCGCAATGACTTTATCAGCCAGAGGTATATGTTTCCTCAGCCCGGTGTTGTTCATCGAATAACCGGTGTCCAAAAAGTGTCACAGCGAGAAGAAATCGGTTTGCTGGAAATACGCGTACAACCGGGTGACCGCGTTGAAGAAATTAAATCTCACCCGGGACGGGCGGGAGTTGTCATCGCGCGCGGAAAAAGCCGAGAAGACGCAGCCCGTAATGCGGAACAGGCGATTCTCGATATTCATTTTGAGGTGAAATAAATGTTGAACGGCTTCACATTCTTTCACTTGAATCTGATGTATTCTTCTATCGACAGAGAACATCATAAAAATGTAATCGAAAAGTGTTACTGGCCGATTTTACATCTGGCGGAAAGAAACGTACCGGTGGCGGTTGAAGCCGCAGCGATAACGTTGGAAATGATTGCGGACGCTGACCCATCTTGGATTCTACGCTGCCGGGAGCTCCTGCGAGAAGGAAAAATCGAATTTATCGGTAGCGGGTACGCGCAGATTATCGGGCCGTTAGTTCCATGGAAGGTGAACCAATGGAATTATACAATCGCCGGCGAACGGTATCTCAACATTCTCGGCGTTCAGCCGACCATCGCATTGGTCAACGAGATGGCATTCTCGGCGGGAATGATTGAACATTATCTGAACGCCGGATACCGCGGGATTGCCATGGAGTGGAACAACACATACAAATACCATCCGGAATGGCCGAAATCATATCAATACCGCGCCCTTCATGCCACCAATGGGGAATCAGATATTTCATTGTTATGGTGCAATTCAATCGTATTTCAAAAATTTCAACGTTATGCCCATGGCGAAACCACCCTCGACGAGTTTATGACTTATCTTCGTCGTCACAACAGTGAACAGACGCGATTCATTTCGCTATATAGTGGAGATGCAGAGATATTTGATTTTCGCCCGGGGCGATATGAGACCGAAAAAAAACTGGGAACATCCAGCGAATGGAAACGCATTTTCGCCTTTTATGAATTGCTGCAACGTGAACCGGATTTCACGTTGGTTTTCCCTTCGACGGTACTTGAAAAATCAAATCACAAAATGGAGAAGCCGATTTCACTTGAATCGGCGGAGCAACCCATCCCGGTGAAAAAACAGGAAAAATACAATATCATTCGGTGGGCGCTGACCGGTCGTGCCGACCAACAGATCAATACACTATGTCACAGGATTTTTGAAAAAATCAAAACCACTTCCGACAAAGAATTTCAGAAGAAATTGTGTTATTTCTGGGCAAGCGATTTCAGAACCCATATTACCGATACCCGGTGGGCAGAATTCAAAAACGATTTTCATCAATTCTGTGACGAACTGAATATTTCACGGGATGCCTTCTCTTCTGACACCGGAAACACAGGGATTGCCGTTGAAACGTTTCCGTTCGAACATAACGTTGCAACTGTTTCAAACGTCAATAATGCAGTTCAAATCAGTTCTCCGACGATCTCTTTTTCGGCGAATCTGATGAAGGGAATGACGATAGAGGGGCTGACGTTTCATCGGAATAGCGTGCCGGATATCACCACGTTAAAACACGGTTACTATGACGATATAGCCTATGGAGTGGATTTTTTTTCAGGTCACGCGATTATCGAAGAGGCAGCCAAACACAAAGTCACCAACCTTTGCCCATGCGTCTCAGAGGTACAGATTGAAAACGATACCATGATTCTACAAGCCGAGACAACGGTTGCGGGCTATACGTTTTTCAAACAAATTCAATGCAACGTAGACGACGGTACAATTACCTTTCATACAAAAATAGATGTTCCCAATCGAAAACCACGGTTGATTCGGCCCATCCACTTCACGTTCAACCCCGATGCATTTGATATGTCCACACTCTATTATGCCACCCATAACGGCGGCCGCCGGTTGGAGAAATTTCAGCTGGCAGATAGACAGGTCGATCAGACAGAAGCGCTGTCTCTGCTCATATCTGCCAAGTATGGGCTCGGGGCAACAGAAGGAATCGTATGCATAGGCGATAAGAACCATGAATTATGTTTCTATCACGACAATACGGTCGGCTACATGATTCCGTCTATTAAATTTGTACGCGTCGATGAAAACAAATATTTTTTGCGCCTGCAATACTCTGCACAGGAAATAGATGAAACGTTTGTACCTGATGACAAAACCTATTGTCTGCAGACAAAAGTTCGAGTCGGGGCACAAAGAGGGTGCGGGGAATGACAAGAGAAAAAGAAAGTAAAATCACCGTTGGGATGACAGCGTATAATGCTGCGCCGTTCATTGAAGAAGCAATCAACAGCGCGCTAAATCAAACCCATTCAAATTTTGAATTCATCATTTATAACGATGGAAGCACAGATTCCACTTCACATATAGTTGAACATTTCAGTGACAAACGTATTCAATTTATTGATGAAAAACAAAACCGTGGTGTTTCCGCTGCGCGACAAATTATCAAACAAAACGCCAATGGCGATTGGTTGACATGGTTGGATGCTGACGATATTTACTTTCCGAATCGACTTGAAATTCTTCTTTCATATGCACTGAAACATCAATCCGACCTTGTTACTGACGCTTATGAAGTAATCGACTCCAACGGAACGTCACTTCACACGTATCTGGAGACCCCCGATTATCTGGCCGAAGACAACCACTATACCCGCCTATTCGAACGGAATCGCATGTTGCCCCATCCGCTTATATCGAGGCGTTGCTACGAATCCGTCGACTACGATACCAGTCTACCGACATCGGAAGACTACGACTATTGGCTGAAATGCGTAGTAAAAGGATTTCGATTCTCTAAAATATCGGATGTATTGATGCGCTATCGAATGGTCCCCGGTTCACTCAGTTCCGATAACGCGCGCAGCCGAAAATATACACAGATTATCTTCGCCAAGTACGAAGTGGAAGATATCATTCGACTGTATCGCTTGCGCGGGTATCCGGACGAACTGGTCAATTATATGGCTACCCTTCAATATCTATTCAGAGAAAAGAAAAAGAATGCGTTGGAATATGCGAATAAACCATGGTTGACAGACAACGACGTATCTCGTGAATTTTATTTGGGCTCGTTATTACTTCATTTTTCTGAACTTGAAGACGCTGAAACAGCGCTAAAACGACATTTACATGAATTTCCGAATTCACCGGCAGGATGGAACAACTACGGAGTTCTTCAGTTTATGAGAGGAACTGATTACGTTACCTCGTTCAAAAAGGCTGTCGCGCTGTTTCCGATGTACGAAGATGCGCACGCAAACTTAGCAGATCCGTCTTTGAAGCGAATTACATTTACACAATTAAGCGATAAGCGAATCAGGTGAACAGTATGGGCTGGATTGAAAAATTACAAGAAACTATCGGTCGCTTTGACAGACCCGCGCTATATTACAAGAATTTTCTTACGAGGCCTCGAGATGTATATATTTTCGGTGCGGGAGAAAACGGTAGGGCGGTAAAGTCTCTTTTAGAGGATAATCATTTTCACGTTTTGGGATTTCTAGACAATGACATCTCAAAGCACAGCACTCTCTTGGATGGAATTCCTGTTTTCAGCCCCCGAAAGATTGATTTGTCTTCTGTTTCGATGATTGCTATCGCCTCGACCTGGGGAAAAGAAATAGCCGGCCAACTGCGAGCGATACCGGGTGTTGAATATTTTGATTTCAGTTTTTATTTCGATGAGTTGTATCACAGTCATTTTGAATTGCCGCTTATAGAAAATAATATTCCTACCATATTGGATATGTGGAATCATTTAGCGGATGATCAGTCCCGCAATGTTTTGGCCGGCTTACTAAAATATCGTATCCTCCTGGACAGTTATTTCATCCATGTTTCAAACTATGCACAATATAATTGCCCCAAGCTTCCCCCGCTCCAAGGAGGCACGGTTCTCGATGTCGGCGCGTGGCATGGAGACACCGCAATACAGTTTGTTCGTCAATTCACACAGGCTGAACAAATTGTATCTTTTGAGCCGTCTAAAACGAATTTTGAGAAATTGAGAGAAACGGTAGGTGCACATGGGTTGGATGAAAAAATTACGCCGGTGAACGCAGGATGGGGAGATAAAAATGAGCAGGTTCATTTCGATGTGAACTTTGAAAATACCGGGCGTTCGAATGTATCACAATCGGGGCAGGAAGTCGTTCAATTGATTCGACTAGACGAATTCAAACCATTGGCAGGGAAAAAAATATCCATGATTAAAATGGACATTGAAGGAGCAGAGTTTCTTGCACTTCAGGGGGCAAAAAGAACCATCGTGACACAAAAACCACAGTTAGCCATATCTGTATATCATCATGGAGAGGATTTGTGGCGAATATGGAAATTTTTACATTCCATTCGCTCGGATTATCACTTCTTTTTGGGGCATCATAGTTTGAGTATGTTTGAAACCGTACTCTACGCGTTCTGAGGAGCCTGTAATGCACTATAAAAAATTTGAATATGATTATGAATGCGGCATTGAAATGTTCACGGTCTGTAACTATCACTGTGAATATTGCAGCGGACCGCGGGTGAAGAAGTCGCTCAGGCGCGGACGTACAAAAGAAGATGCAGATACGGTTATTCGCTTTTTTCAGCAGACTGAAAAAACATGGCTGCTCGGCTTATCGGGAGGAGAACCGACCATTCACCCCCACTTTTATCATTTTGTGAACAGTCTGAAATCGGATCACTTTTTTTATATGTTCAGTAACTTAAGTTTTGATGTCACCCAATTTATGAATTCTGTGCCGGCGGACCGGGTGCAATATTTGAAACTTTCGCTTCACCCCAAAGGGGATATGGACCTCTTTTTTGAAAATTTCAGCACGCTCCACCGAAACGGCTACAACCCGGTTGCCATTATGGTATCGGCGCCCGGGGAATTTGACAGGGCGAAACATCTGGCCGAATTCTGCGGTAAAAACGAGTTTCCGTTCACGTTTTCGGTGATGGAGGGCCCTTACAGGGGAAAAAACTATCCGGCTGAATACACCGAAACCGAACGGCGTTTTGTTGAAAGCTATACTTTGGAGCCGGGCAACCTGATTCGACTTATATCGAAAACATCTGGCGGCATGAACACCTTCAATCTCTCTTGCGATGCGGGTTCGTCCAGTTTTGTATTGGATATGGAAACGGGTGTCATTCAACGATGTGAATCAGATAAAACCGTGTTCGGAAACGTGTACGAGGGAACCTTTGCTCCGAATACCCGCGCCGCAAACTGTCCGGTAATCAACGGCTGCGTGGGATACGACAGAAACATGATGGTGCCATCCAATTATCGACAGTTTTTTGTATTTAAAAATAACGTTTATCAGCCGCTGGAAGTAAAAGCGATGAATGGATATCCGGCCGCGCTGGTGGCGGCCCTCCAAGCGGATGGGAAAGGCGCCACATCGAGAATAAAAGCCGCACTTCAGCGTATTTCAGATACCCTGAATGGACGAAACACCCTTCTGTGGGGAGGCGGTATATACGGTGCAAAAATCCTTTACCATCTGCGAAACGAATTTGGCGACGATAAAATGAAACACATAACGGGATTTGTTGATTCGCTGAAAGATCGCCAGAAAGAGGTTATTTTAGGGCTACCCGTATATGCACCGTCCAGTGACGCAGTGCGGGACGCGCAGATAATTATGACGACTTCTTATGCATACGAAGCCGATATCTTAAAAACATTAGAAAAGATGAACATAAAAGGAGAAGTGATCGCGCTTCACCGCGACTTATTGAAACCGATGGGAGTTGAAACAAGTATGTTTTAAAAACACTTTATCACTCTACCGCATCTCGCGGAATCGCAGAATCTCCCGCTATGTCTCGTTTTAATTTTTTTCCGATTAACGAATCAAACTCAGCCCCTGAAAAATTCACCATTGCGTCCCCAAGAGGTTGTTTACAAAGCAGTTTATCTTGGGAGAGAACGGTGCCTGCTTTCAGGTTGACCGCTGCGCATACGGAAACATGGTAGTTGGTTCTTGCCGCCATTTCCTCTGGGAGAATATCAGCCACCTCGCCCAATAAGCCGGGCACGCGCGCGATACTATCCGCCAATGTTGAAAACTCGGTTGGAACGAGGCTCAATTTATGGTCAAGCCCTATCATTGAACGATTGAGGGTAAAATGTCTTTCAATCACACTCGCACCTTTCGCCACAGCAATCACAGAGGGAAGTATATCTTTTTCATGACCACTATATCCGACAACACAGTTATATCTTGTTTGAATTTTTTGTATGGTTCCCAGATTTACAACTGAATCCGGACAAGGATACGCACTTACGCAATGCAACACCACTAAGGGGCAATTTCGTAAACATGCAACCGCCGCATCTCTTTCCGACCAGGTCGATGCTCCCATGCTCAAAAACACAGGTTTCTGAACGTGAGAAACCAGTTTCAAAAAAGGAAGATTCGTGACAGAGTGACTTGCTATTTTTATGAAATCGAGGTTAAGGGACTGCGCGATTTTCAAACTCGGCTCATCAAACACTGACATCGAAAATATCGTTCCGTATGACTCTGCATACTCCTTCAGATCTGCGAGTTGGGTCTCATTGAACTCAAGTTTGGTTCGAACCTCGCGTTGGGTTCTTCCAAATAAAGGACATTTTAAAAAAGGTGCATCCAAAAAACATGACGTTGCTAAGGCTGCAGGATCTCTTTTCTGAAATTTTACAACATGAGCCCCACTGTGCACTGCTGCTTTTATCATCTGCTTCGCCAGTTCCATGCTACCGTTGTGGTTCAAACCAATTTCAGCAATTAGCAAAGGCGGCAGCCCCTCACCGATTTCAACATTTCCGACAATAACTCTCTTCATTTTAAACGTCCTTTACAACCATCTTACTATTCAGCCATGCTTCAAATTTTTTCATCGTTTCACACGGCAAAGAAGGGTTCGGCGTATTCTGCTTCCCTAAATCAATATACAGCTTCGTTACGTGCACAGAATCTGGAAGACACGGTATCGGCTGGGCGCCGGTTGTTTCGTAAACCCCATTTACGAGCACATAATAGTATATCCCCTGTATCGGAAGCATTGACCACGCTGAAAGCCCCATCAGCGCATTGCCATCACCATCAACAACAACAACGTCAATATTGTTAAGAACGGATCGCAACCCTATCGCAACAGATAGCGCTTCCCCCATCCCATGCAACAAATACAAATGATTATTCTGCCCAAATAAATAACCTGCTTCCCTGCTTGTTAATCCATTTGACAAAACGAACGCAGCATCGGGGTGAGAATCGATTATTTGCCGAATAGCTTCAATCCTATTCATCTACGTTCCCCCTGTGCAATAAAACCACACATATCTCTTCGTTTGTGTAAGCGAAATCACTTGCTTTCATAATGGCATCGCAACCGAGTTGATTATAATCAAAAACTTGAATATTTATCGATTCGAGCAACGGGAGCGTATATTTCCCCCAATCTTGATGCTGAATTTCTTCCCACTCTAGCTCTCCTCTTTGCGTAACTAATAATACCAGCCCCTTCTGATAAAGCCGCTGCAATCCTATTAATGCATCCAGACATAATCCGAGCCCGCTATTTTGCAACAGAACGCATGGTTTCGCCCCGGCGATTCTCGCACCAAACGCCATTGCGACAGCATGATTTTCTCTTGGAGAAAAATGGTAGTCGGCAAGATGTGGAATTATGCGTGTGAACATACTGTCCGGCACACCGCTGAACCAATTAAAATTCGACGACAACACCTCAATGAGTTGATGGTTCGGCACAATCAGATCAAATATTTCTCGATTCTTTGAATCAATTCTCATACCACCTCCACATTCCAATGGGCAACCAAAGACGATTTCGAATGGTTCAATAATCAGTTGTGGCAGATACCGCAGTTCGAGTGTGAGGAGCGCTCCGAATTTGAAACCGGCGCTTTCCATCCCGGCGGATGCGGATTGATGCCCATGCTCTCGTGATGGCAGTTCACACAATTCGACGCGGCCCCCTGATCGTGACAGGATGCACACGACAGAATGTCTTTACGCGCCGCCGCACCATGGGAACGGGGACCGGGCGAAATCCAGACGCTGCGTTCCGGGTGAGGGTTATTGGTACCATTCTGATCCACACCGGCGCCGATACCATTACGGTTGTGACACGATGAACAATACGAAACGCCATGACACTTCTGACAACTGGCCGGATCTGTTTTGCTGCGAAGCGCGTGCTTTGACATCCAATCGCCGCTGTGCATAAACGATTTGTTTACCTTATCGGGGAATTTCAACGACGGTCTGACCGTATCGGCCTTGTTGTGACAATCACTACAGAAAGAATTGTCGTGACACAGGGCGCAATTCGACTCGCTGGCGGCCGCCTTCATTCCGTGCCGCTCAAAGAATCCAGGCGGATGCGAATAGAAATCATTTTCCGCCATGTCGTATAAATCCAACCGCTCGTGACACATGTCGCATTGCCCCAGGTTGATTTCTTTCTCATGACAGGTTTTGCATTCCGCGTGTTTCGGCATCATGTCTGTTCGTTTGGCGGACGTCGTCGCGGTGGCTGCCCCGCTGTGACACGAAGCGCAATCCTGCATCGATTCCGCATCTCTGGCCTCATGGGCCTGGTGAGAAAACAAAAGCGGCGCCGGGGTCGGTTTCTGCCAACTGGCAGGGTCATCGGCATTCTTGTGACAGGTCTTGCACCCTGACTCGTCTTCCACATCATGACAATCGGCACATTGATCCATGCTCATTGGCGTCACTTTTGTTTCAGCGTCTTCGCTCACGCCACTGTGGCAATCGGCACATTCCGCCCCCTGCTCTGAGTGCAGATTGTGCGAAAAAATAATTTCATCTTTGTCGATTGTCGTCGCGCACGCGGCTATCAACACCGCCACAACGGATAACACCAATTTTTGTGTAGTTGACATTCCAAATAGGAGGTTTTTCAAAATGTTGAACTGTTTCACGACTACTCCTGTTTTGAAAATGTGGTTAAAAAATTATACGCAAAAGTAATCATGCCGCTCAGCTCCGTATCTGAATACGGCGTTTCGCCGGCGCGGAATGTAGCACCTGTGCGGATTCTGGGGGTATAATAGAAAATACCCACATCACCCAGCAGCGCATAATTCTGCTCCAATATGGGTTCCTGATACACATCAACATATGCGTTGACCGCGCTCTTCAACCCGGTGGCGCCGAGTGGAATCAGCGCACCCAACCGAATCTGGTTCACCGCCGCTTCGGCGCGCGCGATACGGCCCACTCCGAAACGCGCATTTCCGAAATGATCGGCTTCACCAAATGAGTATGTGGCATCCACATCAATCTGATGGCCCGATTCGGTGGTGGTTTCCCAATCGTTGGTATCGTCTACGTCATAATACTGATAAAACAGCTGGCTGTAAAAGGCGTCGATGGACAACTGCGCGAACGGCGTTACCCCGAAGGACGCTCCCAGCGCGTTATGTTTTTCGTTCGAGAAAACCGAGAAAATAGAGGTATTGGCAATGTAAATGGTGGGGTCCACATGTTTGTAATGCAGCCCCACAACAGACGTTTCACCAATGAAGAAATCCAAATATCCGCCCGCATCCCGCACACTCAGCGTGGTCAGATCAATATTGGCTTTTCCGAAAATCGACATCCAGGAAATCGGCGTCATATCTAAATCGGCACCGAGAATCTGGGTGGCGGTTTCGCTGTCCCTGGCCAGGTGCAACAGCGATACACCCGCATTGGTTTTGTCTGATACTTTGTAAAACAGACGCCCGCCCACCGCATAATTGCCTTCTCGTTTCCAATCGGTAAACCCGCGACCGAATTCGTCAAAGTCGTTTGCGCGCTCATTCTGATACCAATCCGGCCCCTGCTTCGGACTCACCAGCAGACCGGCATATCCTTCCACGCCCAAATACAACGAGGTATGCAGCGCCACGCGCACACCATCAATGTGCAACCCTTCCGCCGCACCCGCAAAAACCATTTGCCGTCCCAGCTTGGCGTCGATGATTTTATGCTTGAACTGTACAAACGCGTACACCGGGTCGGCAATGAACCGGTTGTCAAAATACACGTCCGCGAGGTCGAGACCCGCAATACCCTGCAGGTGAACGCTGAGTCCCGGATGCCCGAGATTGTCGGCCCGCAATGTCATGATTTCGTAAAACGGCATCACATTGAGATTTTGCCGCGCATACGATCCCGGGTCCAACTGATGCATCTGCGTTCGTTGCGACAGGAACATGTACGATTGCAACGAACCGCTCAGTCTCGGCTTCGGTTTTGGAACACTGAGTTCTTCAACGGATTGCACTTGTTTGGACGCCGGATCTTCCGCTGAGGAGTCATCCTGGGCGATTGCGACCAATGGAATGCAAATAAAGATGATGGGGAGCAGTACTGCTTTCAAATCATACCTCTATTTTTGCTGTCTCGAGTTGTTGCCAAAAGCATCAATGCAAAAGCGGTGGTGTCATTCCCGGGGTTCGAAATCAGCGAAAACGACAACCGCCATACACTGAAAATTTCTAAATTAATTAGCATACCCCTTAGGGAAAGACAACTTGAATGGCGGTGCCGTCAATGTAAACAT
>JAFGXQ010000233.1 GCA_016936575.1 Deltaproteobacteria bacterium | reverse complement strand
AAGACGACATCCCCCTTGCCCCCTTTTCAAGGGGGAATCTATGCTGCCGCAAAACGTACTTCTAAAAATGTGATGAATGATCAGAGACACGCCGCGCTGCTACCGATGCGTTCCTGATAGGCGTCAAAATCGGTAATGGGTGTGAAATCGTTCATATTTATTTTAGAAGCTGCCTTCACTGACGTTTTTACAGCCGACGATTTATATTTACGCCACTTTTAAAAATTTGTCAGGCCCCACATTGCAAACCGGGCAATCTTCTGTCGGCTCGCCGGCGTGGACATATCCGCACACCGGACACACATAATAGTCGGTTTCGGTCTCGTCGAGCATGTGATCGATGGCATTTTTATACAGTTTGCCGTGAACTTCTTCGGCGTCCCGCGCCTGGGAAAAGCTGACTTCCGCGGCTTTGTGCCCTTCATCAATGGCCACGCGCAGAAAATCCGGATACACCCCTTCGCTGATTCTGGTTTCACTTTCAAAACTGTCCTGCAGATTTTCCTGGGTGGATTTAATAATTCGCAGAATGCGCAAATGCTTCAATGCGTGAATCTCCTCCGCCGCACTGATTGCGCGAAACAACTTGGCCATTTGCGGATACCCTTCTTTTTCGGCCTTTTCCGCGTACCCTTTCAGCCGCAAAGAAGCAGTGGCTTCACCTACAAACGCCTTGTACAGATTTTCTTCGGACTGGTTTTTCTGGTTGCTCATTTATTTTCTCCTCACCCCCGTCACATTTGCAACACAGCCGCATACACATGCGATCGGACGCGGGTCTTCCCGGATAATCCGGTATATAAATACCACATAGTAAAAAGTCAATGTATTCCAGAAAAGGTGAGGACAGATCGGGAAGAAAATTGATTTATTTTACTTCTTCAAAGTGTTCTTTTCCCGCACCGCACACGGGGCAGCGCCAGTCATCGGGAACCTCTTCCCAAGGCGTATTGCTTTTTACACCGGTGGCCGGTTGGCCTTTTTTCGGATCGTACACATACGAACAGAGTTTGCATTTTTGTTTGTTCATGGTGTTCATCCTTGTTCAAAAGAGAGACTAGCGGCTGGCGTATGCGATGATTTTTTTGTTGATGATCACCACATGCTCCTGTTCTTCCATTATTACTTCTTTAATCTTATCACGACCGAAACCGGCAGGCATATTATCGAGAATTCCCTGAAAGTACGCGATGGAGGCGAACTCAGCCGACAGCGCCGCGCGCAGAATATCGCGAACAGTGGAATTTTCATGAAACAGATCTTCGGGTTTCTGATCAGATACAAAAACGTGATTGGCGGCAATTGCCTTTAAATAGCTGGCGGCGGTGCTGTCGGGGTCACTCAGAAAATCATCGAATTCATCTGTGCGTTCTTTCATTTCCTCGAACACGGATTCGTGCCCTTCTTCCATATCGGCCAGCTGAAGCAACAGCTCTTTGCTTTCGGCCATCATCACCAGTTTCGCGGCTTCGCGATAAAAGAGCGTCGCATTGCGCTCAATCTGACATGCGATTTCCAAAACTTCTTCTGCGTTAAACGTGTTAGCCATAACGTTGCTCCCTAAAGCGGTAATTCGAAATCAGTTTCGTTGTGTGTTATTATCACTTGTATTCACCGGTGTCGAGGGGAAGCTGATTTGTGCAAGGTCACCAGAACCTCTCCCTGTTTGCTCACTCAAATGAAAAACGTGACGAAGAGTCCGTTCAATTCTCCTTCCCTGATTGAGCCGAATTTTGTGATGGTAACCACTTCACAGATATCCCATTCAGCGGTAGCATTGCCGCATCAATGCATTCACGCAAAGGAGAACCGATGACTTCAGTGAAATTTCCTGTAACACCCAAACAAAAACGTTTTAGTCGTTTTGTCCATTTGGCCCACGGGTTGCTGTCGGCAGTATTGCTTACCGCCTGTATGCACCCGGCGCCTAAAACCGAAAGTGCGGTGGCAGAAACCCAGTTTCCCGGTCGCGGACCCGATGTGAGCGGCGATGAAATGTTGTTCGAAAACTTTGAAGGCGCCCCGATTTGCGGCGGCTGGTGGTCGGCATTCGACACCAACGGTCTCGGCACCGAGTTTCATCCCGACCCGTTCGAGCTGCACACCGAAGGGTGCCCCGCTTCTCCCGGCTTCAGTGCGCACATGTGGGGGGTTCTGGGTGCTGATGCCGCGCCCTGGAGCTGGGCCCAAATCGGGCTGGAGACCACCCGCGCCACCCGCGATTTGACCAAGTGGAACACCGTGCGCTTCTGGGCCAAGGGGGAACCGGGGGAATACGTGATGATAATCGCCCGCGAAGTGGTCACCGACAGCAATCATTTCAATATGAAATTTCAGGTCACCGACGAATGGACAGAAATTGCCCTGCCCCTCGACAAATTCACCCAGTTCGGATGGGGCAAGGCTGTGCCGCGGGAATTCACCGACATCGTGAACCTGCAGTTCACCTCGAAACGCCACGGCAGCCCGTTCGACTTGTATATCGACCACATCACGTTCAGCACCGAAAAACTGGATACCCGCGATATTCCCTACCCCACCGACAACTGGTTCGCCTACGACGGCATCGATGTGGAAAAGCGCAAAGGAACGGCCCTCGACGTCAGCGGTCTACTTGATGCGCCTGCGGGTAAACATGGATGGATCGTACCCAAAGGTGAAGACTTCGTGTTTCAGGATGGCACGCCTGCGCGATTCTGGGGCGTGAATATCGTCGCCTCGGCCAACTTCCCGAGCAAGGAAGACGCAATAAAAACGGCTGACCTGCTGGCCCAGATGGGGGTGAACATGACGCGGCACCATCACTACGACGCGCCGTGGACCAACCAGAACATTTTCGGCAAAACCGGTACAACCCGGCAGCTCGATAAAGACGCCATGGATCGCTTCGACTTCTTTATCGCGGAACTGCAGAAACGCGGCATCTATCAATACATGGACTTGCTGGTTCATCGCGCACCCTATGCGGCGGACGGCATTCCCGACGTGAACGGACTGGTGAACGGCTATAAAATGGAAGGCGAATTTGTTCCGGAACTCATTGCGCTGCAAGAAGAGTTTGTGAACAACTTTTTAAACCACAAGAATCCGTACACCAAAAAAACCTACGGCAAAGACCCCGCCTTCTGCATGATGGAAATCATCAACGAAGACAGTCTGTTCTATATGAGTAAGGGAGGCGACTTCGGCGTCGAATCCCAGCGCTACAAAGACTATCTGAACCAGAAATTCTCGGAGTGGCTGGCGAAAAAGTATCCCGACGACGACGCCCTGCGCAAGGCGTGGAAATCCAGTCGCCCCGGGCCCAGGGAGTTGCCGCCGCTCGAGTCTCTCGAAAAGAAAAACATCAATGCGATTGTTCCGTTCGCCGAAGGGGGAGAACGGGACGTGAGCGAAGGCCGCGGAAAAGACACCTACGCGTTCTACTACGATACCATGATGGAATACTTTAACCGCATCATCAAAGTGGTGCGCGACAGCGGCAGCAAAGCACCGGTCACCGGTAGCAATCACTGGGTGTCCAACCCGATTGACTTATACGCCAATGCCCAACTCGACTACGTGGACCGCCACGACTACTGGTCCCACCCGCACGGAGGATGGAACCTGGAGATGATCACCCATGACAACTCCCCGATGGTGCAGCACCCAGCGTATGGATTGGTAGGCGGCGTGGGCAACCGCCGTGTATATGGAAAGCCGTACATCGTGACCGAATGGCAGTCGGCCATTCCCAACGATTATCGACAGGACTGCAACCTGGCCATGGCAGCTTACAGCGCGTTCCAGAATTGGAGCGGTGTCCAGTTCGCCTATTCACACGATAACACCTCGCTCGACCCCAAAGAGGTGAAGCCTTTGTTTGAACTGTTCGACATTCTGGATCAGCCCACGTTTATCGCATCATGGCCCGCTGCCGCGCTGCTGTATCATCGTCAGGACGTCACCCGGGCAAAAGCGGAAACCGGGGTGTGGCATGTCATTTCGAGAGATGCTGTATTTGACCCCACCACCCGAAACGGCCTGAAAGGGCAATTGGCCCTGGCCGAGAAAACCGGCATACGGTTTGACGACACCGCCGAAAACCCCGATTTGGAAGCGGCCCTGCAAGCGCGCACAAAAGGAGACACCATCCTTTCATCGACCGGAGAGTTATCTCACAACGCCGTATTGGGACGCTTTACGGTGAACACCCCGCGAAGTCAGGGCGCCGCATCACTCCGAAGCGACGATGTGATAACCCTTCAGAATGTAGAAATGAAACTGAGCAATCCGTTTGCCGTGGTCACCGTCACCGCCCTCGAACTGAAACCCATTGCAGAATCCAAGGGCATATTAATTACCGCTCTCGGCAACGTGGTGAACAGCGGGATGGAACGGGATTTCGCCGGTGACCGACTCAGTGCTGTGGGCTCATTGCCGGTGCTGGTGGAACCCATTGAAGGCGCCATCACCCTGAAAGAAATGAGCGGCGATCTGTCCGGCGCCGTCCTGTACGCCCTGGACCCCAGCGGGCAGCGCAAAAAGGAGGTACCCTTCACAGTCAGCGGAACCTCTCTCACGTTCGAAATGAGCAGTGACCATCAGACCATGTACTACGAGCTGGTGCGAAAATAATCGCTACCGGTAGGGGTACAGATACGTCTGCGCCGCCAGATAATTATTTTTAAATTTTTCGACATTCTGTTGCAGCAACTGAAGCGGCGCATGCAACGTCTCGGTACCCCGGCGAAAATCGTGTATGGCGTTTTGCAGTTTCTGCTTTTCGGTTTCATTCAACTGCTGTTTGAAATAACCGGCGATGTGCTGCAACGTATTCACATGTGCGTTCACGGTGATTGGCGTGTTCAGCGCCTCGAACAGCAGCGCCCGATACGCGTTCACGACGCTGGCGCGTCCTTCTTTTTCAATAATGGTTTTCGCGTTCGCCACCAGCGGCCCCATCTGTCGATACACGCGTTCGTTGTGCGCCAGCAGCTGGTACTTGTGCCGCGAATGAAACGCAACTATTGCACCCACTCCAGATGCGGTGTCCACATCTGCGCTGTACTGAACCATGGTTCCCACCCGTTCCAAAAACGCCGCAACCGCTGCTTCGCTTTGCAGATGCGATTCTTCCGCCACCGGGACCCACAGCGCCGTCTGCATAAACCGCCGGGCAAATAACCCCATCCCCAATTGAAATCGAACCCCATCCGGCTCGTATATCTTTGCGCTGGAGAGTCCGCAGCTGGGCGATTTGCTCTTCAACACAAATCCCTGCACCGGTTCGTGCCGTAATTCCCCCACTCGCGCGTCGCTCCATATATTCATTTTTTCGGTCAAGTCAGCACCGGATGTGGAGGTAACCAATCTTGGATTTTCCGGGTTTCCGTACAAATCCATCGGCTCTCTCGGCGCCCCCAATCCCAACTCCATCTCCGGACACACGGGTACCAGCCGCACCCGCTCCGAGAGCTCGTCCACCAATCTGTCATCGCGTTTGTGCCCACCGTCGTATCGAATCGGTTCACCGACCAGACACGTGCTGATACCCACACAAACCCCGGCAGGAAAAATGCGCTGCTGAAAACTCGCCATGGGGCATTGTACGAATGAATGAAATGAAAGGCCAGAAGCAATCGAAAAGTAATCGCCAGGATTCGATCGCACCGTTTAACAATCTGAAATCACTGCGCTTCAAGCCAGGTCATGGCTTCGTCCGGATCAGTGAACACCTGCACAGAAACCCCCTGTTCCCCATAGCGTTTAATCAACTCTTTCATATTCATCTGACCGAAAATCTGCTCCGGCAGCACCAACGCCCAATGCTTCCACCCTGCTTTCATAATGCCCGGTTCCCAGTTCTCATGCCCCCAATCCAGATCTTCTTTACGCAATGCGCTGCTTTTTCGATCATCGGAAAGCCACTTGGTGCAGTGATGCTTTTTAAACGCATCACTGCCGGTCGTGAGCAGCTTCTTGAAGTTGTCTCCCTGAATAAACCCCTTAATCTCATGATGAACAATTTTCTTTTCCGGGTATACCTTTAAAATCGCAACTTTATTATCTAGTAATACTTCCATTGTCTTCCGTCTCCTTGTTCATTTTTAAAAGAAGTGTTTCCCAAAAAAATACTTACCGGCGGCTTATGATTCTCGCTCAGCGAGCATTTCTGAAAATGAATTGAGGATTCCTTCGGTTTCCCGGATATGGGCTTGGAGCTGCTTCACTGACACATCCCCTCGCATGGCCACCTCTTTCGATTCTCTGGCAAAGGCCGCCATCTGCTGGGCAAATGCGGTTGCCTCTCCGAGAGATCCGCTCATATCGCCGATATCCACTGAGGTGGTGGTGATATTCTCGGTAATCTCCCGCGTGGTCACACTTTGCTCTTCGGTGGCGGTGGCGATGGAGGCGACGTAATCGTTCACTTCGGCGATAACCGCGGTAATGCCTCGAATCTCGGCAATCGTCTGCTGCGTCGCCTCCTGAATGGCTCCGATTTTATCGCGAATATCAGACGTGGCGCTGTTGGTTTGCTGCGCCAGCTCTTTCACCTCATTGGCCACCACTGCAAACCCTTTGCCCGCTTCGCCCGCTCTGGCCGCTTCGATGGTTGCATTCAACGCCAACAGCTTGGTCTGCTCCGCGATTTCAACGATCGTTTCGGTTACATTGCTGATCTGTTTTGCGGCCACGCCCAGTGAATCGACCATCGCCGATGCCTGTTTCACGCTGCGCACCGCATTGTCGGCGATTCCCCTGGCCTGTTCGGCGCTCTGCGCGATTTCAGCCACCGTGGCGGTCATTTCTTCTGTAGATGTCGCAACGGTAGTAACCCGGTCACCCATATTTTCACTGACCGTCGACACCTGGGTCATTTTCTGTTCCAGCAATTGGGATGCCTGAACCATCGCCTCAATACCGTTCAACATTTCGGTACTGATAGATGACAGCTGGTTCGTATCTTCTGCCTCGCTCGCCCCGGATGCCAGCAGTCGTCCGCTCAACTTTTCACTGCTTGCCAATTGTGACTGCAGTACATCCAAACGCTTCAGCTTCTGTTGTACAGATGTCCACGCGTCCACAAAAGCGTCGGGAAGGTCCACGTCATTCAAAACGGGAAGACTCGCGTCTCCCGAACTCGCCAATCGGGTCATCGCCTCGGTAAAGGCGACTACAATCTGCGCCGCCTGCGCTTCAAATTTTTTGTCAGACATATGCCATATCTCCAAAACAACGGATTGATCGGGTTGCGCTATATTGAACGCATATAAAGAAACGGACACAAAACGAAAGGGTTAAGACTAAAAAATGCTTTTCTACTCCGCACCGCCGGTACAAAAATCAACCCAGGAATCGGCAAGGGATTCGGAAAAAAGCCAGGTGTGATCAGCCGGGTCATTCTCAACATCGGAATAGGCAAAATGCTCACATATATCGACCACCTCTCGACCACTGAGCTCAAACTCCTCATCGCCGTCAAACACGCCGTGATGCTCCAGCCGACCCAATCGGCCCGCTTCAAGCATCGCAGTCAAAAGCGAGTCTGCATCGTCAGAATCGGAATTGTCGGAATCATCATCGTCGGGTTCGGAATCCACATCATCCCCGTCGTGCTCGTGTTCATCTGACAATTGATGCGACAGCAGCTCTTCAATGTATTGTATTGCGAATTCCCGTCCCCGGTTATTGTCCCAATGGTGCCCCCCCTCCTCAATCGCCAGCGTCCAGGGAGCGTCATTCTCCCGGCCCAGCGCGGCCTGCTCGAACATCTTCGAACGGATGCTCAACGTATCGTAGGCAGCCACGACAAATAACCCGGGAAGGTCATACATGCCGTTATCTTCCCCGTTGTTGTGCAGTCTTGAACCGTGATACGAAACAAACCCCAACACCTCTGAAGGTCTGGATGTGGCAATCCGCGTCGACAGGTACCCGCCGGCAGAATGTCCCCAGGTGATCAGCGGCGCATCTAAAAGATCCGGCCGCCCGGCTTTGTCAACCAATGCGTCCACCACATCGTTGTACGCGGCATACGCCGCTTCCGGCGTACTCCAGGGTGTATCCACAACGCCTTCCGGTGAACTGACCAGTAATGACACAAGAAATACTGCCAGGTGATTCTGACGCGCAAATTCCCGCCACTGCATACAGGCGTACTCATCAGCACCCAGCCCCAACGCGATGAACATCAGCCGTCCCTGAAACGCCTCCACATCGGACGGAAGAAACAGCTTGCCGCTGACTTCGATAAAAGTGTCTCCAAAATCACTCGGATTCAGTTCCACCTCAACCGAATCGCCCGGCACCTCACTCCCCCACTCATTAATGTACGCTTCGTTGAACGCCGCGCACCCCGGTTCATCCGTCTCGCGAGTTGCATCGAACGTATCGTTGCCATCTGTTTCAACCCCGCTGCGACCCGCAAAACAGCCGCATATCCATACCGATGCGAAGAATAACAATCCCAAAACAGACATATGTGCATTGAATAATCTCATACGCATTTCCCACCGTGAACAGAATTGATTTGCGAAACAAATATCATTCTGTCAATCGATTTGAACGAAAACGACAAAGTGGTCGCCTACCTGCAAACGCCTATTTTTGGGAGACAGAATTTAGAATGAGGGTCCAGAATGCAAGCACAATGTTGAACAGGGGAAGCTGCAGCACCAGGGGAAGCTGATAGATAATTGTCACCGCGGGCAGCCAAACCACCAGATTCGAGAGCAGCACGCGCAGAATTCGTCGAATAAACGAATCCTCGGAAAATTTTTGCTTCATCACCGAAAATCGAAAATCCGAATCCTTCCACAAATAGAAAACCATCATGGTGGGCACCGCCCACAGGGGGCAGTAAACGAACTGATCGGTGACCACCTTTTTCAGCACCACCATCCAGTCATTGCTGTCACCGTACAACCACGCCTGTGCACGGTACATGAAATCGACCTCAACGCCCTTCCAGAGCCAGAACAGCACATAAAACGCCAACAGTCGCAAGGGGTGTTTCAACCGGCCCTTTTCGCCGAACCAAATCACCACAAATGGAAACACGCCGCCGAAAAGTGCGGTGGATATCGCCGAAAACAACACCCCCCCTTCGCTTTTCCAGCGCCCCAGCGCCTCCAGCTGCAACTGAAATGACGGCCAGAAATAATACAGCAGCACAATGGCCAGGGCGATGCTCTGCAACAACAACCCGGGACGGAAATTCTCTTTAAAACTCTGCTTCAGCATCGACGTGATGCGAGGTCGTGCGCTCATCGGTTCTCCCTTCGTGACGCGGCGGCTATCGACAGGCCCGTCACGGCACTACAGTGGCGATCCTCCGTCATGACAGGTCAAAAATAAGCGGCATGAATTTGTTATTGGCCTTGGGAAACGCATATTCACCAATCTGAGTGGTTCGTACCCATCGAAAATCCACCGGTCCGTTCAATCGAACGCGTCCGCTGTCCACAGCACAGAGAAACACATCCATTT
>JAFGXQ010000024.1 GCA_016936575.1 Deltaproteobacteria bacterium | reverse complement strand
TAACCATTCAACAGTATCTGACCCCTGGAGATATTTCGATTCAGGCGGTGGGCGTGGCGCCGGATATTTTGTTTCTGCCCACGGTTGTAGACAAAAAAGATCTGTTGATTTCAGAGCGGGAGCGGGAGTTTTCGGAGGCGAGTTTGGATTCGCACTTGATTCGTGCGTCTACCATCGAGCGGGGAGATCGTCCGGGCGCCATGCAGATGCCGTACTTTGTTTCGGCGAAACAGCGCAAGGCGGACCTGGAAATGTTCAAGCAGTGCTATTCCGACGACCCGGATCGTAAGCCGTATCGCGGCCGATTCGAACTGGAGTTCGCTCGTCGGCTGATTGTGGAAGCCACCGGTGTGACCACTGCGGAATTGTTGGGTACTGCGCAGCAGATGATTGCCCAAATGGCTTCGTCCGAGAAAAAAGATGTTCAGGCTGCATTGAAAGCGCTCGGTGTGGATTGGTCTGCCGCTGGAGAAAAAACGAATATCAACGAGGAGGAGATGGTTCCCAGCGAGGAGTTGAAAGCGACGGCCCGGGTGGATGCGCCAGGAAAAGCCGGTGAGGATTTCAAACTGACGGTTACTGTGAAGAACACCGGCAAGGAAGCGGTTCATTTGCTTCGCGGAAAAACCACCAGCGACAATCCGTATCTGTCTGATGTGGACCTGGTATTTGGAATGGTGAAGCCCGGCCAGACAAAGCGGTGGACCGCGACGGTTTCGATTCCACCGGTGGTCAGTTCCCGAATTGATCCGGTGGAAGTATCTTTTTTCAGCGCGGAAGGGAAGGTGCCCGCACCGGTGAGCGTGGATGCGGAGATTGTCGGTCGCAAAGAGCCGGAACTGGTTTATGAATGGACCTTGGAAGATCATGGAAACGGCAACGGGTTCATGGAGCCGGGCGAAAAATTCACCATGCATGTAACAGTAACGAACAAGGGGGAGGGCGATACATTCAAAACAGAGGTGAATCTGTCGTCCAAGCCCGGGCTCGATGTGGAGAGCGGCCGGTTTGTGATGGAGCCGTTGAAGCCGGGGCGCAGCGCTTCCGGTTCGTTTGAAATCCTTGTGCCCACGCCCCAGGAAAACGCCGTTGCGGCAGATTCTCAGAATGTGGATGTATTGCTCACATTTGATGAATGGGTGCCGCTTCGCATGCCGTCTCTGGTAACGCTTCAGCAGCAGACGCTGATGTTGAAGGTATCGAAGCCCCGCGCTGCGGCTGAAAAGGCGGAAGGTACGGTGACGGCTTCTGAAAACGGCACTTTGGTGTATGCGACACCGTCCAGCGACGGGCGAGTCATCGGAACTGCCGCGTCGGGCGCATCATTCAAGACGGACGCAACGGTTGACGGGTATTTCCGGGTTGCGCTTTCGAATCAGCACCAGGGCTGGGTGGCCTCGAAAAAAGTGATTCCCGGGGGAAAAGGTGACGGTGAGATTGCGGCGAGAATGACGCAGCTTCCGGTTGTGCGGATTGACGGCGCAGCATCTCAGGTGGTAAACGGAAAGAGCCTTATTCTGAAGGGCACGGCCGCTCATCCGGAGGGGCTGCGTGATGTATTGGTGTTTGTGGGTGGAAAAAAGGTGGAGTACGAACAGGTTCCAGATAAGAACGCGTCGTATTCATTCGCGTTTACGGTTCCGCTTGAAACCGGCGCCAACATGATTTCAGTCGTGGCGCGGCACAGCAATCACAGTGTCGCGTCTCGCAATATTTTCATTCGAAGAGTTGAGTAGTCCATTCCCGTGCGCGTGTTGAATTTCTCCATCGCGGTATTCGCGTTTTTATTTATTTCGGCGGAATCGACCCGCGCGACGGCCTACGGGCTGATTGTGCCCACAACGGAGCAACCGCTTCATGTCGAGTCGGGAGAATCTTTTTCGGTTCGTATGTCAATTCCGATTGCACTGACTCCTCCGCCCGGCGTGCAGAAGGCATCAGTGTGGCGCGACTGGCGTGTGGTATTGCAGCGTCGAGTGCCCGCGGTATACAAAACCAAAGACCACGCACTTCGGTATCACATGCGATTTCTGAAAATTCGTCCGTCTGAGAACAATCTGGATTATGTGGTGACCGCTCAGACCCAGCGGTGGTTGCCGTCGGGACGATACGATCTCAATGTGCAAGGCCCGGGCTTTTCGTATTCTGCGGCGGCATCGGTGTTGGTGGGTGATGTTCAGCCTGAGGACGACAATATTTCGGTGAGCACCGCTTCGGCGTCTTCGTGGCGGTTTCATATTACGCCGGGCGTCGGTTCGCCCCGATGGATCGAACTGATTGTCGGAAAATCGATTCCCGGTGTTGCGGTGTCCTTGAACGGGGCGTCCGTGCCCATCGCCGATATTTTTTGGGCGTCGTTTAAAATGCGCAGTCGCATGAGAGGTGACAAGGCTGAATATACCGGAACAGCGGATGGACGACGATTGATTCGGGTCGCATTGCCTTCGGACTACCGTGCCGGAGTGGTCACTGTTTCCCAGCGGAAGAAGGCGACGCAGAATCAGAGTACCTCCGTTCGGATTATTCCGGCGCAGACAGAAATACAGCCAATGGAGTGGGTGGAAATCCGCGGGGAGATGTCTTTCAAACCGCTGAAGGCCATCTGGCTGTTTGCGGATGGTGAAAACGCCGTCGGATTGAAAACAACTTATCGGTGGATGGTTACAACGGAGGCGGTGGCGGAACTGACGGTTTTTGACGGCTGGGGAACCCCGCATCGCGCGCGAATGAAAAAACCGCTTCAGATGCCGCTTGCCCGGAATTCGTCCGGTTGCGGATGTCGAATGGTGAACGAGCCGCATGTTTCTATTCTGCGTTTTGTTTTTAATACTTGTTTTGAAACAATTTTGCTTTTATTGGAATAGGCGCTGTACAATCACGCGTTGTGAGAACAGTTTGATGTAACGAGGGTATGATGAAACAATTTTTTATAGCAATGAGCTTGATGGGTGCGCTTTTCACGACAGGGTGTCAGAAGCAGTATATTCCCAATACTGAAATTTTGGACACCGATTTTAACCGTGACGTGATCAATTTCTGTGAACGGTATCGCCACGCAGTCGAAGATTTGAATGTGGGTCTTCTGCTGTCGCTGGCATCACCGCGTTACTTTGACAACAGCGGAACGCCGTCCGGCGACGATGATGTGGACAAGTCCGGTCTGGAGGACCTACTCAATTCACGGTTCAGTCCCATCGAGGACATCCGTTTTGAAATCAAATACCGTGCGGTGTTTGAGGAGACCAGCGTGATTTATATTGAATATACATACACAATGAGTTTTCAGTACACCATTGATGGTGAGACCCAATGGAAGAATCATACGGGCGATAATCGGCTTGAACTGGAGCGCGCGGAAAACGGATTTCTGGTTCTATCCGGAATGTAACCCTTCAATCCCCCCTTTTTTTTCGCAGTTAACAAATCAAATGTAGATGTATATTTGCGGGATTTTAAAGCAGTTATCGATTTTTTTATGTGCAACGGTAATTGAATCGTTCAACTTACATACTATATTTAGAAATAATTTTGCGTTTTTACACTTGTGATGCGCAAATCGTGTGTGTAATGTATTCTAAAAGATCAGTGGTTTGTATGCTTATGAATGCACAGCATAAAGTTATAAAAGGATTGTAATAATTATTATGAGTCATGACAAGAAAACCGAGCTTGGGAAGATTCGTCTTAAGCATCAAGCCGTCGACTCATCGAGCAGTCCGGAAGCACAGCAGGCGGAGCTGCAGAACTTGAATAAAAAGTTGAATGAGCTCGGCTCCCGCACTGGTGTGGCACCGGTGAATATCGAAGCGTTGCAAATTGACTTGCAGGTGCTGGACATTCTTCCAAGAGAAATTGCCGAGCAGCATGTGATTCTTCCCATTGATATCAGCGGAGATGCGCTTCGGCTGGCAATGGCTGCTCCCGAGGATGCGAAAGTAATCGATGAAATAGAATTCGTATCCGGTAAAAATGTGGTTCCCGCGGTTGCAATCCGCACGCAACTGATTTCGTTGATTGACCTTTGTTACAATGCCAAGGAGGCCGGTGAAAAACAGTTTACCGGCGTGTATTACGGTATGACACCGGCGACGCCGCAACAGAGTCCCGACGCGCCCGCAGCGACGCGCCCGAGTTCGCCGGCCAAAGCGTCGGCCGTCGAGACCGATTTCGGGCTTGATTTGGAAATGGATTTTCCGATGGAGGAGCAGCTTCCTTCGATGGAAATGCTGAGCGGAATTGAGGATGAGCCGGAGCCGGAACTCGAAGTGGCGAAAAAAATTCTGGTGGTCGATGACGAAGATGACATTCGGCTGTTGATTTCACGCGTTCTGACCGAAAAGGGGTATGACGTGGTTACCGCAGGCCGTGGGCTGGAAGCAGTACAGATGGTTCAGAATGAAGAACCGGACATGATCATTTTAGATGCGATGCTGCCCGAAGTTCATGGGTTTGACATTTGTCGTAAAATTAAAGGAAGTAAAAAATACGGTCATATTCCCGTGATTATGATCTCGGCCATTTATCGCGGTTGGCGGTATGCACAGGATTTGAAGGATTCCTACGGGGTGGACGATTTCATCGAGAAGCCGTTCAAGCTGCAGGAGTTTCTCGAAAAGGTAGAGAAGCTGTTATCTGCCGAGAACAGTGAATTCGTTGAGGCGCAGGAAGACTTGACCAAGAAGACCGAAGAGATTTTATCGCAAAGTATCAAGGCGTACAAAACCGGCAAAATCGAGGTCGCTATTGAGCTGCTCAAAAAAGGGCTTGAAATCGATCCGCTCGCGTACAAGCTGCATTATAATCTGGCGTTGTTGTTGGGTAAGAAATCATTGAATTACCAGGCCATTCGCGAACTGGAAAGTACTCTCGAACTGGAACCCAACTATTTCCCGGCAATGAAAAATCTGGCGTTGCTGTACCAGAAAGCCGGGTTCAAATTCAAGGCCATCGAAACTTGGGAACGCTCGCTTCACTATTGTCCGGATGACGAGACGAGAAACAGCATCAAGCAGCATCTGATGGATATTCTGTAGAGGTTTTGGGGTGTCCACCGTCTTCGAGAAAAAGTTTTCGGCAACCATAGAGGCGCAGCAGACGACAGAGAGCGGCGTTGCATCTTATCAGGCGTTGATTGATGAAGTGGCGGAGGGGGCCGTGCTGAATGAGGAACACGTTTTTTCCGCGCAGACACCGGAAGATGACAGCGGTAGTGGAGAAACGAATGGACATGCATCGCATTTAACGGAAGAACCCCCACGGCATAGTCGATTGAGTTCTTTTATGCCGGCGGCCATGATTCACGGTCGACCATGGAAATGGATGCTGCTCACGTTCGGTATGGGGCTGCTCGCGGGTGCGGGTGTGGTATTTGTTGTGATGTCCGCTCGCGTTCCCCGGGAAGTAGTCAAAGAGAAAGTGGTGTACAAGGATAAACTCGTGTACCGAGACGCTCCGCTGGCGGCTGCGCAATCCACATCGGAAAATGATGTGGGTGGCGATGTGATCATGGTGGGTGACGACGCAAAAACAGTGTCGAAACGGAAAGGTCGTCGCAGTCGGCAAGCGCCGGAAACCCAGGAAGAGCGAAAACAGCGTCTATTGGCCGAACTGAGTCCTTCGAGCCGAACAACCGATGCCGGTTCTTCGGGACAGGGACTGACACAGCAACAGATGAGCGCTGTTGTGAATAAGAATCGCAGCAGTCTTCAGCTCTGTTACGAGCGTGAATTGAAGAAGGGAACCGCGCCCTCGTCCGGTGATTTGAAAGTGGTGTTCAGCGTGAATGTGGGAACCTCCGGAACGGTCACCAAAGTGTCGATGCGCGGAGACGGCACCCAGGTTGCCGGATTAAAAAAATGTTTAGACGGCGCGGTGAAAAGTTGGTTGTTTCCAGCCGGCGGTGCGGCGTCGACGGTTCAATTCCCCATTATTTTCACGCCCTCCAGGTGATTCTGATGATGGCTTCCATGTTGGTAGATGTTGTCATGGAACTGTTGGTGGTGCTGCTTCTGCTCAGTGCGCCCGTCTGGACAGCAGTGTTATTTTCGAGTGTGTTGGTGGGGGTGCTGACGAACTACACTAAAATGTCGGAACCGGCCATCGGGGTGACTGCCCGAGCAGTCGCGGTATTGAGTGTTTTTTTACTCATCGCGCCCTGGATGGGGCAGCACGTGACGTCGTTCGCTTCGAAAACGTGGATGCTGCTCGAACAGGTGGTTCGGTGAAATGAACGGGATCGACTCGGTTCTGTTTGTCGGCGTGCTGGTCGCAATGCGTTTTTTTGTCGCGTTGCGGCTTATTCCGTTTCTAAATGACAGATCGCTGCCGTTCGCGGTCTGCGGCGGATTGGCGATAGCGCTCACCTTGTTTTTTTTTCCCGTATCGGCAGCGGTGTATGTTGATTCATATACTTCATTTGAGTTGGTGGTGCTCGCTGCGAAAGAAGTGCTGGTGGGTATGATACTCGGGGGAGCCGTACGGGCCTGTCTTTCGGTATTGCATACTGCCGGAGGCGCGATTGGCGCAGCGGCATTTTCTTCGGAACAAGGCGGGATTTCGTCGGTTCGCACGTTGTACTGGTTTCTCGTAATCGGTGTATTTTTACTGTCTGGGGGGCTGCATGCGGTTTTTCTCGCGGTGGCCGCAAGTCTGCAGGGGATTTCTGTTGTTGATCTGCCCGTTTCCTCAGGGTCGGTCTGGGCCGGAGCGGGTCGTGCGGTGATTGAAGTGTTTGTCAGTGCGTTCACCTTCGGCGTGTTGGTCGCCGCACCTGTATTTGTCGCTGCAATTATCTCCGATATGTTGGTTCAGATTGTTCTGCGCTGGTTTAAAAGGAACGAATCCGGCAACCATTTCTGGGGAAAAGGGATGATTGTGCAGGCGGTTCTTCTGTTTTTTTTATGGGAGTCGGTGGAAATTCTTGTGTCATTTATGCAAAGGAGTATGGCGCGCACCGGTCATATTTTTTAGAAATGCGTCTGTTTCAGGATAAAAATTTCGAAGACAACGGGATTTCAGACGGCATGGTTCGTAAAATGAACATTTTGCTGCGCTCGATGAACCGCTTTTCAAAAATTAATCCGTTACGCAGTTGACTTGACCGCCCTTCACAACGTACAAATCCGCAATCTGTTTTCAGCATTGTATTAAAGAAAACATAAATCGATAAAAACGAAAGTACCGTTTCACCATTATGAATAACCATTTTTCCACACGAGTTCTCTTACTGGCTTTTCTATTTATCGCGCAGCCGACCGCGGCGCAGGAGCTGGGGGGCGCGCGCCTTGAGCAGCCTTCCCTGTTGGGGGAGCAATCGTCTGCCCAGGAACCAGCGGAGCCGTTCCAGAACGTGATTGACGTGGGGCAGAAGTATCATGATGCAACCATTGTCGGTATTGAGGTTACCGGAAATAAGCGCGTCGGCGCGGATGACATTCGTGCAAACATCGGTACACGCAAGGGAATGACCTACAACGCCGCTCGGATTTCTCGCGATATTAAAGCCATCTATAATCTGGGATTTTTTAATGATGTTCAGGTGTTTCTAACAGAAGTGGAAGGGGGCATCCTGCTTCGTTTTCAGTTGCAGGAGAAGCGAGCCATTTCTGAGGTTCGTGTTGAGGGGAATGATGAGGTCGATGAGGAAGATATTCTCGAAGTTATCGATTTAAAAGAGAATACGCCGCTGGATATTCCGTCGGTTCATAAAAATGTTCAGAAAATCAAGGATTTGTACGTTGAGCAGGGGTTTTTCCTGTCTGAAGTGACCTATCGGCTGGAGGAGGCGAAAGGGGAAAATAATTACGATGTTGTGTTTGTGATTTCAGAACATGCGCAGGTCGAAGTTCGCAAGATTTCGTTTGTGGGAAATCATGCGATTTCCGATGCTGAAATCAACCGGTACATGACTACGCGAACCGGCGGACCATTCTCGCTGCTGACCGATTCCGGCAAGTTCAACCGCGATATGTTTGACCGCGATATGACGATGATTCAGGCGCTGTACTGGGATCGCGGCTACATCAACATTCAGGTGGGAACGCCTCGCGTGGAGCTGTCTGTCGATCGCAGGTACATCTTTTTATCTGTACCCATCGTCGAGGGCCCACGTTACAAAGTAGGCCGAATCAATGTGGTGGAACGCGATATGGACGGTGCCGCGATTCCATTGCTGGGGGGACGCCGCAAAGTGCGTGCCATGGTTCGAACCCAACGGGATGAATACTTCTCGCGAACATCGATTATGGAGGATGTCGATCGAATCACACGGCACTATCAGGATGCCGGATACGCGTACGCCAATGTGGAACTGAAAACGCTGACAAATGAAGAAACGCGAATTGTTGACCTGGTGCTCGAAGTGACCCGTGGTCCGATGGTATATTTTGAACGCATCGAACTGAACGGCAACACCAAAACAAGAGACCGCGTCATTCGGCGCAGACTGGATATTTTTGAAGGAGATAAATACAGCCAGACCGGCATCGATGTTTCCAAGGCTCGTGTCACCCAACTGGGTTTCTTTGAGACAGTAGACATTACTACGCGGCCTGGAAACGACAAAGACAAAGTGATTGCCACAGTGCAGGTGACCGAAAAACATACCGGCCAATTTCAAGTGGGAATGGGATTCAGCACCGTGGAGAATTTTATCGCCCAGGCCCGTATCACCGAGCAGAACTTTATGGGGCACGGGCAGACCGTTTCACTGCAGGCGCAGATGTCCAGAATGCGACAGATGTTTAATTTCGACTTCTGGGAGCAGCACTTCCTCGATACGGATTGGACCTTCGCGTTTAAAATGTTCAACACCACCGTAGGGTTGACGGATTATTCGAAAACATCGACGGGTGGGGAACTGACGCTGGGACATTCGCTTGTTCTACCGGATCTGCGATTATATCTCAGTTACAATCTGCAGTACGACAAAATCAATACAGGCGCCAATGACGGGCTGCTGATTGGGGGACAGCGCACATCCAGCGGATTCAACGAGTTACCGTTGGCGTATCTGTTTCAGGAGGGATGGAGTTCGGGGCTGAGCAGTCGTCTGGTATACGATTTGCGCAACAATCGGTTGTTCCCCACCAAGGGGTCGTTCAATTCTGTCGGAGTGGAATGGGCCAGCGAATATCTCGGGTCGGACTTTGACTATACCCGCTATACGTTCAACTCCAAGTGGTATTTGCCGTTGATGTGGAAACTGGTGTTCCGTTTGAATGGGAATTTCGGATTGATTCATTCGAACGATGCCCAGGGGCTTCCGATTTCGCTGCGGTACCGTTCCGGCGGAATTATGGACGTTCGTGGATATTATCCGTGGTCACTGGGGCCCAAACTGTCGATTCCGAGAACGTTCAATCCCAATGCGGAGCCCATTTACGGTGGAATCAGCATCGGCGGAAATATGCGTGTAACAATCAACGCGGAGATTGAATTTCCGATTATTGAAATGGCGGGCATCAAGGGAGTGGTGTTCTTTGACGCCGGTAACTCATTCAACCTGGAGGACTCATGGTGTCAGGCCGGCGGCGGTCGGGGAATCTCGAAATATACCGACCCCTGCAATACAAATCCGTTATATCTGCGGACATCGGTCGGATTCGGACTACGGTGGTTTTCACCGATGGGGCCGTTGCGGTTTGAGTGGGGATTCCCCCTCAAGCGGTTTGAGGGAGAGGAAAGCCACCAATTTGAATTTACTTTTGGAAACTTTTTCTAGGAATAATTTCAATAAGTTGAGTGTTAGGCAGCGGACGGCGCGGGGGAAGTGTGTAACAGAAAAAAGTTAATTTTTTCTAAATTTTTTAGTAAGCACGGTGTCAAAGCTATTAAGATAGGCGCTTTGATACTTGATGAAATGATGAGGAGAATATGAAAGCAATAATGAATACAAAGAAACTGTTTTGGGTTGTGTTGTGTGCGGCGATGGCCTTTTCCGTGGCACAGAAAGCGTCGGCCAAAGAAGTCAAAATCGCATTTGTTGATTTGAGAAGGGCGTTGAACGAAACCAACGAGGGCAAACGGGCGATGAAAAAGTTGCAGAAGGAAAAAGATAAACTGCAGAAGAAAATTGACAAAAAAGAAGAGAGCATCATGAAGATGCAGGACAAACTGAAGGAGCAGCAAAGTATTCTCAGCCAGGAAGCCCTGCAGAAGAAGGCGCAGGAGTATTATCAGGCCATTCAGGAGCTCCAGCAGAGCTATGCGCAGTTCCAGCAGGAGCTGGCACAGAAAGAAATGAAAGCAACACAGGATATTCTGGTCAAGATGGAAACGATTGTAGCGGAGATGGGCAAAAAAGACGGATATACAATGATTTATGACCGTTCTGTCGGTGCGGTGGTGTGGGCGCCGGCTCATCTGGATTTAACAGACCAGCTGATTCAGCTGTACAACGAAAAATACAAATAGTTTCGCTGTATACGCACCCATTGAATGACTATTTCATCCTCGCCCGGCATCGCTTGGCGGGGATTTTATTTTTGTGTTACGCCGATTGAATTTTGGGATGTGGGTAACACACTGCAAAACACTTACTATTTTACTTTACAAGTAATTCTCTAATATTATAAAGAGCTTGATTCTGAGCAGTCGAGGACGCTCTTCATATGGCCCATGAGTGCGTTCCGCCAAAAACCAATAATAACAAATATTCAATAGTGTGAGCTATGAGACTAGACAGGTGAAAAAAGATGTCTGAGTATTTTAAGGATCAGGGATTATACGAGTCCAGAAGAGAGCACGATGCGTGCGGAATCGGCGCCGTGGCCAATATTTCCGGCGAAAAGCAGCACAAGATAGTTCAGCTGGGAAAGCAAATTCTTTTGAACCTGGATCACCGCGGTGCCGCCAGTGCTGACAATATCACCGGCGACGGCGCGGGGATTCTCTTTCAGATTCCGGATGCGTTTTTGCGCGAAGAAGCTTCGAAGCTGGGTTTTTCTCTCCCGGAGACCAATAAGTACGGCGTGGCCTTTGTTTTCAACTCGAAAATTGAGCGCGTTCAAACCGGATGCATTCAGATTCTCGAAGACGCGATCAAATACCACGGTCTGGAAGTATTGGGCCGGCGGGATGTGCCGGTTGATCCGAGTTGTCTTGGGGCGATTGCGCTGGAAGCGGAACCGGATTGTAAACAGGTAATTATCGGCGGCGCCGGTCTTGAGGGATTGGCGCTCGAAAGAAAACTGTACCTTGCCCGACGGCGGGCCGAACGGTTGGTTGCAGAGCACTTCGGTGATGAAGGCGAAGATTTCTATCTGACGAGCATGTCCTCCCGCACTATCGTGTACAAAGGGATGTTCATGGCCGATCAGCTGTTTAAATATTTTCCGGATTTGAACGATGAGCGAGTGACATCTGCCCTGGCGTTGGTGCATCAGCGATACAGTACGAATACGTTGCCCAATTGGCGATTGGCTCAACCGTTCCGTTATGTGGCGCACAATGGTGAAATTAATACCCTCAGCGGTAATATCAATCATATGAAGATTCGTGAAACCAGCATCAAGAGCCGGGTGTTCCACGACGACCTGCAGGAACTGCTTCCGGTGATTAATGCTACAGGCAGTGACTCGGCCTGCTTCGACAACATGTTGGAGTTTCTTGAGCTGAACGGCCGCAGCCTGCCGCATTCGATGATGATGATGATTCCGGAGGCGTTCGGCCCCAAGTATCACATCAGTAGCTACAAACGGTCGTTCTACGAATACCATTCCTCCATTATGGAACCCTGGGACGGACCGGCGGCGATGATTTTCTCAGATGGCCGAATTTTGGGCGGTACTCTGGATCGCAACGGTCTTCGCCCCGCTCGTTATCTGGTTACCACTGACGGTCTGGTGGTGATGGGAAGTGAAACCGGTGTGGTTGAGTTCCCGCCGGAACAGGTGGCCAAGAAAGGTCGTCTGAAACCGGGTAAAATGTTCCTGGTGGATACCGACGAGAAACGGATTATCACAGACCACGAAATCAAAGGAAAGATTTCTCGGCAAAAGCCGTATCATCGATGGCTCGAGGACAACCGCATTGAATTGCGCGGTTTGTTCGATGCCTCGAAGAAGCTTCCCATGGATCACGAGACCTACACCAGCCGCATGCGACTGTTCGGGTACTCGGAAGAAGACCTCGGCACCGTATTGCTGCCGATGGCATTGAACGGCCAGGAGCCGATTGGGTCCATGGGTAATGACGAACCGCTGGCGGCACTTTCCGAAAAGCCGAGGTTGCTGTTCGACTACTTTAAACAGTTGTTTGCGCAGGTAACCAATCCGCCCATCGATCCGTTGCGTGAGGCGCTGGTGATGAGTCTGATGAGTTTCACCGGTCGCCGTCGCAATCTGTTGGAAGAGTCGGCCGCGCACTGCAAGCAATTGAAGCTGCCGCATCCGATTTTAACCAATGAAGACATTGCGCACCTGCGTCAGGTGAATCGCGACGATTTCAAAGTATACACTATTTCGTCGTTGTTCGATGCCACCTCTGATGACCCGGAAAAAGCACTTCAGGATGGGCTCGACAGCATGGTGACCCAGGCCGAGGAGGCCATCAAGAAAGACGCGTCATTGTTGATCGTGAGCGATAGAGGTGTTTCGCCGTCCATGGCGCCCATTCCGTCGTTGCTGGCGACCAGTTATCTTCACAATCAACTGATTGCCAAACGCATGCGCAGCGAAGCCGGAATCATTGTCGAGTCCGGTGAACCGCGCGAGGTGATGCATTTCTGTCTGCTCACCGGCTGCGGCGCCAATGCGGTGAACCCGTACATGGTGTTTGAGGCCTACACGCAACTGCAGCAGCAGGGCGATATTCCCGCCGAGATGACCGCATCAAAGATTGTAGACAATTACATCAACGCGGTGAAAAAGGGCATTCTGAAAACCATGAGCAAGATGGGAATCAGTACACTGAGAAGCTACCACACCGCGCAGTTGTTTGAAGCCATCGGCCTCAATAGGGAATTTATCAATGGTTACTTCCCGGGAATTACGTCTCGCATCGGTGGTATCGGTTTGGATATGGTGGCCAAAGATGTGATGATCCGTCATCAGAAAGGGTACACCGAACCCCGTCCCGGCGCGATGGAATTGGAGTTCGGCGGTCGGTATCATTATCGTAATGATGGCGAAAAACACAAATGGAACCCCACAACGATTTCGAAGTTGCAGCATGCGGTGTTTAATGACGATGCCAACTCGTACACTGAGTTTGCCAAAGCCTGCAACGATGAGTCGAAACAAAGAAATACCATCCGTGGTCTATTCAGGTTCAAAGATGCGGTCTCCGTGCCGCTTGATGAGGTGGAGTCTGCGGAAGACATCGTGAAACGGTTCTGCTCCGGCGCTATGAGTCACGGATCTATCAGCCAGGAGGCACATGAGTGCATGGCTGTGGCGATGAACCGGTTGGGCGCGATGAGCAATACGGGAGAGGGGGGAGAGGATGAAGCCCGATACACCCCCGAAGCCAACGGCGATTCCAAAAACAGCGCCATCAAACAGGTTGCGAGCGGCCGTTTCGGCGTGACCATGAACTATCTGGCACATGCGAAAGAAATACAGATTAAAATGGCCCAGGGCGCGAAACCTGGGGAAGGGGGCCAGCTACCCGGGTACAAAGTATCTGAAGAGATTGCCCGGCTTCGGTATTCAACACCGGGAGTGACGCTGATTTCGCCGCCGCCCCATCATGATATTTATTCCATCGAGGACCTGGCGCAATTGATTTTCGATCTCAAATGCAGCAATCCCGGAGCTAAAGTATCTGTGAAGCTGGTGTCTGAAGTCGGGGTTGGAACCATCGCTGCCGGTGTGGCGAAAGGAAATGCCGACGAGGTTCTCATCAGTAGTCACGACGGTGGTACCGGCGCCAGTCCGCTTTCGTCCATCAAGCACGCCGGATGTCCGTGGGAGCTGGGAATTGCCGAAGCGCAGCAGGTAATGGTAATGAATAAGCTGCGGGATCGCACTCGATTGCAGGTGGACGGTGGATTGCGTACCGGTCGCGATGTCGTGATCGGTGCGATGCTGGGTGCGGAGCAGTTCGGTTTCGGTACCGCGATTCTCGTTTGCATGGGATGTACATTGCTTCGCAAATGTCACATCGGTACCTGTTCGTACGGTATCGCCACGCAGGTTCCTGAATTGCGGGCACGATTCAAAGGGACGCCCGAGTATATCACCCGCTATATGATATTTATTGCTGAAGAAGTTCGCTCTATTATGGCGCAACTCGGTATTCGTAATTTTGTAGATCTGATCGGCCGTTCCGACCTGTTGGAAATGGACGACGCGTTGGAACATTACAAAGCGCAGGGCCTCGACTTGTCGGCAATTCTGCATCAGCCCAAGGTACCGGAAGGAACCGGGATCCGGTTGACTACCGAGCAACCTTACAAACTGGCGGATCATCCCGATTGGGAACTGATTGAACAGGCCAAGCCCGCCATCGAGAAAAAAGAGAAGGTATCGATTGATTTGAGAGTTCGCAACGTGAATCGAACGGTGGGAACCATTCTGAGTAATAAGGTTGTGCTGGCCCACGGCGGCGAGGGTCTTCCGGAAGATACCATTATGATTAACGCCCATGGAACCGCCGGCCAGAGTTTCGGTGCGTTCCTGGCGCCGGGAATCACCTTAAACCTGGAAGGCGATACCAACGATTATTTGGGGAAAGGCCTCTGTGGCGGACGCATTATTGTGAAAACGCCGGCGAAAGCCAAGTACATTGCCCATCAGAACATTGCGGTGGGAAATGCGTTATTCTACGGTGCGACCCGAGGGGAGGCATTCATCAACGGCGTGGCCGGTGAACGATTCTGCGTGCGCAACAGTGGTGTGACCGCGGTGGTGGAAGGCGTGGGCGACCACGGGTGTGAGTACATGACCGGCGGTATCGCAGTGGTTCTGGGAACCACCGGATGTAACTTCGCAGCGGGAATGAGTGGCGGTATCGCGTATGTGTTCGACGAAATGGAACTCTTTGATACCAACTGCAATCTGGAGATGGTCGATTTGGAGAACGTCTGGCGGGAAGATGACGTGGCGCTGCTGCGTTCACTCATTGAAAAACATTACAAGTGGACCAATAGTCGTCGTGCGGAATGGATTCTCGAAAAGTGGGATGACATGATCGGTCGTTTTGTGAAAGTGATGCCTGTTGAGTACGCAAAAGTGTTGCAGCGCATGAGAGATGCTGAAGAGAGAAATGCGGATAGCACTTCTTTAACCGAGGAGGTTTACCGTGGGTGATCCCAAGGGTTTTATTACACATAAGAGAAAGAACGTCTCCTATCGTCCGGTAGCCGAGCGCGTTCAGGACTATCAGGAAGTGGAGATTTTTCTTACACCTGATGATTTGGTAACGCAGGCATCCCGGTGTATGGATTGTGGAATTCCGTTTTGTCAGGGCGCGGGGTGTCATCTGGACAACCGTATTCCGGATTGGAATGATTTGGTGTATCGCAATCAGTGGAAACTGGCGAGTGACTGTTTACATTCCACCAATAACTTCCCGGAGTTTACCGGACGCATCTGCCCGGCGCCGTGCGAGATGGCGTGTACGTTAAACGTGCACCAGGAGCCGGTTTTAATTCGACACATCGAATGTCAAATAGCGGAGCGCGCGTTTGAAGAAGGTTGGGTGCAGCCTTTAATCGCCAAGGATAAAACCGGAAAAAGAATCGCCGTTGTGGGGTCAGGCCCTGCGGGGTTGGCTGCTGCCCAGCAATTGGCCAGATTCGGTCACGAGGTCACCCTGTTTGAAAAATCCGAAAAAATCGGAGGTCTGCTGCGCTATGGAATTCCGGATTTCAAGTTGGACAAGTATGTGATTGACCGTCGGTTGAAACAGATGGCTGCAGAGGGCGTGGTATTTCGGCCCGGGGTAGAAGTGGGCGTTGATATTTCGGCCCGGTATCTGCAGAAAATGTTCGACGTTACCTGTATTTGTATTGGGGCGGGCAAGCCGCGCGATTTACCGGCGCCGGGACGGGATGCTCAGGGCGTTCACATGGCGATGGAATTCTTGACCCAGCAGAATCAACGGGTGTCCAATGAACTCGTGAACGTGAAAGATATTCTGGCAACAGATAAACACGTAGTTGTGATTGGTGGTGGTGATACCGGAAGCGACTGTGTGGGGACGTCGCTGCGGCAGAAAGCGGCCGCAGTGACCCAAATTGAAATTCTGCCCAAACCGCCGGAAGGTACAGACCCGGAAAATCCATGGCCCACCTGGCCGAAAATCATGCGCAATTCTTCATCTCATCTGGAAGGTTGCGATCGTCAGTGGAGTGTGATGACGAAAGAGTTTGTCGTGAAGGACGGCGCGGTGAAGGCGTTGAAATGTGTAAAAGTGGATTGGGTGAAAGAAGGCGACAATTGGAAACTGAACGAGGTCAAGGGAAGCGAATTTGAATTGAAAGCCGATTTGGTTCTTTTGGCGATGGGATTTGTCCATCCGGTGCATGACGGTCTTGTGACGGATCTCGGTCTTGAGCTGGACAAACGAGGAAATATCGTTGTGTCCGACCAGTTCCAAACTTCTAACGTGAAGGTGTTTGCCGCGGGTGATTCGGTGATGGGAGCCTCTTTGGTGTTGAAAGCGATCAAGCAGGGACGCCTGGCTGCCGAAGCCGTAGACAAGTACTTGTCCAAGGACTGAATCATCGATTGATTCAAATTTTTTTACCTTCGATTTCTTTTTTTCAAAACGCTTGACTGCCTGTCAATAAGCAATTATACAAGTTGCGTTTGATTTGCTGGATTCATAGTGGCCCTTATGGATTCAGTCCTACAACTTACTCAATACCGGCAAAGTAATGTGAATTCGTTGCACACAGATTTTATTTCTGTGGAAAGGAAAGGCAAGTACCATGAGCGGTAGCAAAGCACGTATGGCGGCCATTAATGCCATTAACAATCAGAAACTTGAAGTTGCCCCGTTGGATTTTTCTGAAGTTTCAGTAGATGAAATTTTTGGACAGAACGTTTTCAACAACAAAGTCATGAAAGATAAACTGCCCAAGCCCGTTTTTAAATCGTTAATGAAAACCATCGAGGAAAAAACCAGCTTGGATCCCGACGTGGCCGATGTCGTCGCTGCAGCGATGAAGGACTGGGCGATCAGCAAAGGCGCAACCCACTACACGCACGTATTTTATCCGCTTACCGGTTCCACTGCGGAAAAGCACGATTCGTTTGTCAGCCCCGATGGAAAAGGTGGTGCGATTGTAGAGTTTTCCGGGAAAACACTCATTCAGGGCGAGCCCGATGCTTCCAGTTTTCCCAACGGTGGTCTTCGTGAAACTTTCGAAGCTCGTGGCTATACGCTTTGGGATGTAACCAGTCCGGCGTACATAATGGAGAATACAAACGGCACCACCCTTTGCATTCCCACCATGTTTATTTCCTGGACCGGCGAAGCCTTGGATAAAAAAACCCCCGTTCTTCGTTCGATGCAGGCATTGAATGCACAATCCCAGAGAATTTTGAAACTGTTCGGGGAAGAATCCGGCGCATTTGTTTCTGCCAGTGCCGGCCCGGAACAAGAGTATTTTCTTGTGGATCGTAATTTTTATTATGCTCGCCCCGACTTGTTGAATGCGGAAAGAACTCTATTCGGCGCAAAACCTCCAAAAGGCCAGGAGTTCGACGATCATTACTTCGGAGCGATTCCGTCTCGGGTACTGGCGTACATGCTCGAAGTGGAACGTGAATTATTCAAATTGGGTATTCCGGTGAAAACCCGTCACAACGAAGTGGCCCCCGGACAATTTGAAATCGCACCGGTATATGAATCTGCAAACATCGCTACTGACCACCAGCAGTTGGTAATGGTCACCTTGAAAGCCGTTGCCAAAAAACACGGCATGGAATGTCTGCTTCATGAAAAACCTTTCGCCGGTATAAATGGTTCCGGTAAACACCTGAACTGGTCACTGGGTAACGGTGTTGTCGGCAACTTGTTGGATCCGGGCGATACACCTCACGCGAATACTCGTTTTCTGGTATTCTGCGCTGCCGTAATTCGTGCGGTACATCTCCATGGCGGCCTGTTGCGGGCCGCGGCTGCCAGCGCAAGCAATGATCATCGTTTGGGTGCAAATGAAGCGCCTCCGGCGATTCTTTCCGTTTACCTGGGTGATCAGCTGAATGATGTGTTTGAGCAAATCAAGGCCGGTGGTGCGAAATCTTCCAAAAAAGCGTCAACCATCAAATTGGGTGTTGATACCTTGCCGGCAATTCCCAAAGATGCCGGTGACCGTAACCGTACCAGCCCGTTTGCGTTTACCGGAAACCGCTTTGAATTCCGTGCGGTAGGTTCAACGCATTCCATTGGTGGCGCGTTGACTACACTGAATACTATCGTAGCTGAGTCTCTAGATTACATTGCTACCAAACTGGAGAAAATGGTCGGCAACAGCCCCGCGAAACTTAATGATGCGGTAACCAAAGTATTGTCAGAAGTAGTGAAAGAACACGAAGCCATTATTTTTAATGGTGATAACTATTCTGAGGCATGGCACCAGGAAGCAGCCAAACGCGGACTGCCTAATTTGAAAACGACGGTTGATGCGGTTCCTGAGATTACCAAAAAGCAGACTGTTGCTATGTTCAAGAAATACAAAGTGCTGTCTCCCGAAGAATTGGAGAGCCGCCAGCACACCTATCTTGAGCAATATTGCCTTACCATCAGTGTGGAAGGAAAGCTGACCTCTAGAATCGGGAGAACGCAGATTTTCCCCGCAGCAATTCGATATCAGAGCGAATTGGCAAAAACCTGTGCGGACCTGAAAGCGGTTGGTTACAAGTTTGATACCGATACCCTCGATACGGTCACTACATATGTGAAAGAACTACAGGATTCCCTCAGCGCTTTGGACAAAGCGATGGCTGGTAAAAAAGGTTCGACACCATTGGCGGAAGCCAAATACTTCCGTGATAAAGTGATTCCTGCCATGCTTGCAGTACGAGAAGTTGCCGATAAGCTTGAAGGTGTTGTGGCTGATGATCTGTGGCCGCTGCCCACATATCAGGAAATGCTGTTTATCAAATAGTTTTCTTTCCTTTTTTCTTCTCCTCACATTCTGAATGAATATCTGGAAAATTTCCGTGGTGAATTTCTGCGCGTCGGTGTCTCCGATGACTTTGGGGAAATGGATCGAATTGCTTGGCCAAATGTTCAAAAGATATTACACTTTCATAAACACAAACGGAGCTATGAGATAAATGAACATTCGTATGAAAATCACTTTATTGTCAGTTTGCTTATTGATTGTCGGTGCGGGGCGCAATGCCAGTGCGGATTCTTTAGAGAATGGATCCGGCACGGAAGGAGGGGTGGCGGAAGAAGCGGCATCTGCTGATTCAGATGTGTCTGCTCAGGCAAAGGCAGCTTTCGCGGAGGCAACCGACCTATACGTTAACGGAAAGTATGAGGAAGCCGCACAAAAGTTCAATGAAGCCTACCGTTTGAAACCCGCCTGGAAGCTGCTGTACAACATTGGCCAGGCGGAGGCGGCGTCAAAGCGACTGGGGCTGGCCATAGAAGCGTTTGAAAAATATTTAACAGAGGGCGGAGACGAAATTCCGGTGGATCGGAGAGACGAAGTGCTCAAAGAAGTGGAACGCCTTCGGCAAATTGTGGGGGCTGTGGATTTGAAGGCGCCCGACGGGTATGGCGTCTACGTGGATGGTGTTGCCCGAGGAATCACGCCCCTACTTGGAAAGATGAGAATTTCCGCCAGCAAGGAGCATGTCATTGAATTGCGCGATGGAGATATTGCTTTAGATTCCAAGACCGTACTGGTAGCGGGGCAGGAGGTGATTGTGGTGACATTGGGAAGCGGGTTGGCAGCGAAAACATCGACCTCGGTGGGTAGTGCGGTGGTTACAACCCACCAGCTCTCTCCCGAGCAGATGAATGAGCGTCAGCGCCGTAAATTGTTGCGGCAATCGAAAGTGTTCAAGATTGTGGGGTGGTCGGCACTGGGTGTGGGAGGCGGGTTGGTTCTGATCAGCCTGGTGGGGCTTGGCGAATCGAAATCGCAGAAAGAGAAAAACGATGAAGCCTTTGATGATTGTGCAGGCAACCAAACCTGCGAGACCGAAGTCGAAAAAGACATTGCCGATCAGGAAATGCTGCGAGACGGTTCGATCGGGCTGCTGGTGCTGGGCGCCGCGGCGATGATCGCATCACCGTTCATTCTGAAAGCGTCTAAAAAGAAGAAGCGTCGCGCGGAAGCGCTGCAAACCGCAGTGGTGCCTGTTCTTTCGCCCCATTTCGGCGGCGTATCCATTTCGGCCTCATTTTAAGCACATTTATTCATAACCAACAAATTTGTCAGGAGTTTGATTCGTTTTTTCTGTATAATGAAAAAGACAGGACTTTGGTCTAAAAGTGTATCGTTGCATAAAGGAATTGAAAATGAACTTATTAAAAAAAAAGAAAAAAGCAGATGACTTAACAACGGCCGTATTTTTGGTGTTTTTATTGGCAGTCGGCGGATTTTCGGTGCTATCTTGCTCGACCGACGATTCGGTAGTTACGCCAGAAAGCGATGCCGATAGCGATTCTGATTCAGACAGCGACTCTGACGCTGATGCAGACGGCGATTCTGACGCCGACAGCGACTCTGATGCGGACGGCGATTCCGATACGGACGGCGATTCCGATACGGACAGCGATTCTGACGCCGACAGCGATTCTGATACGGACAGCGATACCGACACGGATAGCGATACCGACACGGATAGCGATACCGACACGGACAGCGATTCGGATACAGACAGTGACACCGATGCTGATAGTGACTCTGACACGGACAGCGATTCTGACACGGACAGCGACTCCGATACGGACAGTGATAGCGATACCGATACGGATAGCGATACCGACACAGATAGCGATACCGATACAGATAGCGATACGGACGCGGACACCGACAGCGACACCGATGCCGATGGCGATGCCGGGTGGCTGTATACCTCTGGAAACACCATCAAGTTGAACGACGGTGACGGAAACACCGCCAATGATCAAACGATTATACTTCACGGATTGGCGATGACCGATCCGGCGATGATGCCGAAAGACGGCAGTATGACTGCACAAATAGACAAAGCGGTTGAGTGGAATATCAACATCATACGATTGCCTATTTATCCTTCAGACGCTATGCACGGTGACACATCCGGAATGACTTTGACCACCGGGTGGAGCGCTTCCACGGCAAATGAATATTTTACAGACTACATTGACCCCACCGTTCAGTACGCAATCAGTAAAGGTCTGTATGTGATTGTCGATTGGCACTACATCACTGATGTGACCGATTCGAGTGCATCAAAAACCAATACCGAGGCGTTCTGGGCCAATATGGCGCCTCGATATGCCGACGAACCGAATGTTCTTTACGAAGTGTACAATGAGCCGATCAACACAACCTCCAACGACGAGTACGCCTGGGACAGCTATCAGCCTATCGCGCAGGGGTTTGTCGATGTGGTTCGAACCTATGCGCCGAACAATCTGATTTTGGTAGGGGGACCGAAATGGTCCCAGATTATCGGCCGTTGCGACGATGTTCCGATTGAAGACGACAATATCGTGTACGTTGCGCATTTATATGGAATGCATTATGACGGTGTCGACGGTACGACCATTGAGGCTGCGGTGACGGACTGTGCCGATACGTATCCGGTGATGCTCACTGAATGGGGCGTGGATGCCGGTGACACCGCGGACGCAACTGCGATTATGAATCTGATTACCGCGAACAATCTGCACTTCACCGCTTGGGCGTTTCACAATGCCTGGTGGCCCAATCTGTTCTCAGGGGGCGAAGAATGCTCCACCTGGACCAACAATGCATACGGAGATGTCGTGCAAAACTTCCTCACCCAGTTTTAAAACCGGCGAGTTTTTCTCAATCTGAAAGTGGTTGTTTTCATGTAGGGCCGGCGCCTTATGCCCGGCCGCATTCTGCAGGGCGGTCGGTTCCAACCACTATTACTTTTATGTGGGAGTTAAAACAGCTTCAGCTGCTTGGCAATTCGTTGGAGCTTGGGCGAGCTTTGAATCAGTTCTTGTTTGGCGGTTTCCAGTGTATGAAGTTGATTTTGAATGTCTGAAATTTTTTCGTTCAGCTTGTTGTAGGCGCCGACGACCGTTTTGTCCCAGTCCGTCGCCCAATATTCTGAGGATACGGTGCACAATTCATCGCTGCGGGGATGGCGGTATTGAAGGGAACCGTTTTCCAGCAGCGTCACTTTCTCTTCGCCCAGTTGGCGAATACCCATGTCTGCGGTTGGATCTGCCACAAAATATTTCATTGTTTATGCCGCTGTTGTCGTTCCGGCAGCCCCTTGCTGCTGTTTTCAGAATATGCAATTCCTTCGTGGCTGGCAAATTCTCTGACACATTTCGGCTGCTTGCGGCGTCCGTTGGCAACAAAATCCCGTCGCAGGCAATCGGCGATCTGTTCTTTGGGAAACCCATCGTTCAGGGTGAGGTAGTCAAATATGTATTCTGCCAGTTTGTCGAGGGCGATGGATGCGGTGCGTCCGCACTCGGAGTAGAGCCAATCGCTGAATCGTAGAAACGCGGTAAAGGGGGAATTCGTCTGCCATATCAGCGGCGCTGTGGATTGAAAATTGCCGTTATTGGAAACCAAATCAAAATAGCGACTGAATCGTTTCAACCGCTGCATGTCTGCAAACGAGATGTCCCGGTTCTGTAATATCTCGTACGGCGGGCTTTCGTTGTACACCATTTTGTATTCATCGGTGTGACGCGATATAGGCGCACCGCGCAATCGCTTCAGTACCCCCACCTGAATTTCATGCGCACCAGTATGGATTAGTCTGTTGAAGCTTTGCGCCAGGGTTTCTACGGTTTCTCCCGGAAGGCCGATGACCAGATCGGAATGAATATGAACTCCGGTTTCACGTACAATTTTTCGTAACGCCGCCTCTGTTTTGTCCATATTCTGCTTGCGGCCGATTCGGGTCGATACATGGGGCGTAAACGTTTGAACCCCGGCCTCCAATTGAATAGCGCCGGGCGGAAACGCACGAAGTGCCGAGACTAATTGTTCGGTAATCTGATCTGGAACGATTTCGAAATGAACAAACAGCTCCGGGCAGATGCGTGTGGAAAAAAAGTCCAAAATAGCGGATGCCTTCGATAAATGAATGGTGCGGTCAATGAATTTAAACTGTCTGGCGCCCCTGTTCCAGAGCTGTTCGAGTTGACAGATGAATTGCTCATTGTCGAAGTAACGAACTTTGGTGTCGAGACTCGACAGGCAGAATTCGCATCCGAATGCACACCCCCTCGAAGACTCCACATATACCAGACGGTGGGAGATGTCTTCTTCGGTATACAAGTCGTATGGAAAGCGAATTCGCGCGACGTCATTGGGCCGCGCGATGATGTTTTTTTCCTGTGTATCAGGGCCTGATAAGCCGCGCAGCACCGCTGGGAGAATCGATTCTCCTTCTCCGCAGATGACATGGTCTACATCTTTACATATGTCGGGTTGATCCGTCGGAAAACTGACTTCCGGCCCGCCAAGAATGAGGACGATATCCGGGTGAACGGAGCGAATAATTCTCACTACCTCGCTCGTCAGCGAAATATTCCAGATGTAACACGACAACAGCACGATGGACGGGTGTTGACGCAGAATTTTTTCAGCGATATCTGCGGCGCGTTCCTGCAGTGTGAATTCAAGAATGCGCGCACCTGGTGCAAATTCTTCGAGATTGGCTTTCAGGTATTTGAGCGCCAGCGATGTATGCATATATTTTGCGTTGATGGTTGCCAGTACAATAGAAACACCGGGTGACAGATCAATGATGTTTTCGGTAGAAGAAGACCGCATCCTTACACCGTTACCCGTTCATATTGGCAAAGCAAATCGCGCAGTTCTTTTTTCCAGTTTGCGCCGCCAAGCTGCAACGCCGCATACACCGCTGTGTGGGTTGCCTGCAGCGATTTCATTTGCTGCTTCTTTAATCCTTGAACACAGGACGGGCAGTTGGTCAGGATGACTGAGGCGCCGGTCTGGTGAATCCCGTCCTGGATGGCGATTTTCTTTTTGTTACGCATGGCGCCGGAGATGTCCGGACGACTCAAACTCAGTGTGCCGGCCTCAGCGCAGCAGTTCGGAATCTCTTTGGCGGTACAACCCATTTTTTCAAGCAGGGGAACGCCCGACTCCTCCAGCGAATCGTGGCAGGGCCGATGATACAGCACCGAGGTTTCTGAAATGGAATCGGGGGCTGCAATGTGGAGCACATCCTGAACCGGCGCGTTGAATACGGTCTGAATTCCCATCTGTTCAAGTGCCTCTCTGCATGTGCCGCAGGTAACCGCAACCGCCTTGAACTGCAGATAGGCGAACATATCGCGGATTTGACTGAGCACAATCGTGTCTTTCAACACAATTTTATTGTGTAGTTCCTCTTTCGCATTGACGCCGATGGGAAAGCCGCAGCAGAGAAATGGGGGCGGGAGGATGACGCGGTACTGTGCTTTCAGCAAAAGGTATAACGCTGCAAGCGAAATGTCAGGCATCAGTCGTTCCGAACCACAACCCGGGAAATAGAATACGGCGGAATCTGTGTCGCTTTGCGGGTTGAATACCAATGCCTGATTGGTGTCGCAATCGGGCAAATGGCTGCGAAGCGTTGAAAAGGGCGCGGCCGGCATCGGGGCATTGAGCAGTTGCATGGGGTAGGTTTGCGCAATCGATTTGATTCTGCGCAGCGGTGCAGTGGTGAACGACGCGAACTGCTGAAGGCGAGTGCCTGCGAACAGTACGCTGGTATGGATGAGATGGTTCAGCGCTTTTGAGTCTGAAGACAGATAGCGTAAAGTGAGCGACGTTGCCGCGGCGGTTTTTTTTATACCTCGTTCCCCTAGCAGGTTTCGTTCGAGTACCGAAATCTCGCCGGTATCAATGTTTACCGGGCACGGCTTCAGGCATTTGTGGCACACAGTGCAATGGTCTGCGATCTCTTCGAGCTCCTGCAACAATTCGAATTCGGTGTCTCGATGTCGCTGCGCATCATATAAGATGGCTTCAATCAGTGAACCGATGGCCAGATTTTTATTGCGCGGATGGAAGAAAAGGTTCTGCGCCGGATGAAACACACAGCAGTTGGATTTACATTTTCCGCAGCGAACACAGTGCGCAATTTTGTTTGCCAGCGCTTCCAGTTTTCCGCGCTTCAGAATTCGTGCTTCCAGTTCCAGTAAGTTGAACGATGGTGTGAATACCGTGTCCAGAATAGATTTTGAAACCAGTTTGTTGGGGTTCATCAGGTTGGCTTCGTCTACCTTCTGTCGGTATTCCCGCAATGCTTCGATGGTTTCGGCTTCCAGATACTTGATTTTGGTAATACCGATGCCGTGTTCTCCGCTGACCACACCGCCCAGAGAAATCGTTTTTTCCATGACTTCGTCCACCAGGGATTCCGCCCGTTCCATCATTTCAACATCATTCGAAAATACCGGAATATTCACATGAATATTTCCGTCTCCCGCATGCATGTGGGTGGCCAGCACCAATACCGTATCAAGTGTATCGCGAAATAGTTTTGCAAAAGTGCTTTGCCACTTCTGATACCCTCGCAGTATTTCTTCGATTTCATCCGAAAGAGTGGCTGAGGTCGAACCTGTCGCCTGCGATTCACGCCGGCCGGCGTCCAGCTGTATCGAGGCCGTATTACACAGGCTGCGCAGCGCCGGAAGCTTGTCGTGAATTTCAGTGTGAGGGTCTGTATTTTCCAGACGACTCAGAAAGGCACTGATTGCATGTACTGCCTTGATTTGCACAAAATGCGCTTCGCGTCTGTTGATTTCATCAACCCAGTCCGAAAACGGCGCAAGGGCGTGTAACGGCAATACGATGTCTTCGTTCAATTTAAATGCGTTGGTCCGCTTGGCGATAGCGCCCAGTTGATGCCTGTCGTGCCAGAAACGTTTGGCTTCAGCATCATTTTGCGCAACATGAACTTCGGTGGTGGCGCTTTGCGCGATAATATCTCGAATTTTTTTCTCCCCAACATGGAGTGCATCCTGAACATCTGCAGCCATATCAATGAGCAATACCGCTTTGGGGGAATGAGAAATATTCGATTTCACTTTGTACTCTATGGCCTTGATATACTCCTGGTCAAAATGTTCCAGTGCAATGAGTGCGGCATCATCGTTGATTGTGAATGAATTGGTGATTTGCTCAATGACGCGACTGGCTTCGTTGAAGCTGCTTCCGAAAAATTCCAGACAAAAGGTTTTTTTGATGGAATATGCGTTGTATAGAATGAAGGTTCCCTCCAGAATAATGCCGTCTGTACCTTCTTTCTGTATTCCCGGCAGCCCGCTCAGAGCCTTATTGGTAATGTCTTTCCACAGTCCGGGTTTTCGAATCTGATCCGCATTCAGTTCGATAAACGCTTTGTGTTCACCATCGGTATTCTGTATTTCGAATTTGACAGAGTCACCGGGAATGATTTTGCGCAGCGGGTGATTCAGTCGCCGAACCACAATTTGTTCGCCGTTGGGCATTGCCATTCTGTACGACAGCAGATTGTCGATGGTGGTTCCCCATTTCACGGCACTTTTTCCGCCCGCGTTTTCTGAAATGTTGCCGCCGATGGTGGACGCCCAGGCGCTGGTCGGGTCTGATGCGAAAATGAGATTCTGTTCGAGGGCGTGGGTCATCACATCTTCGGTGATTGCGCCGGCTTCTACCCGCACGCACCGGGCAGTTGTGTTCTCTGAATCCGCAGTGCCGGAATCGCCTGTAAGCCTGAGCGTTTCAATCGGGTAAATGCGATTCAGCTTTTCGGTATTGATAATGACACAATCGGGTGCAGTAGGCACCGCGCCTCCTGTGAGACCCGTGCCGCCGCCGCGCACGATGACTTTGTAATTCAGCTGGGAAATGGCTTTTAGAAGCGGTGCAATTTGATCGACGCTGGTGGGCCGAACCACCGCCACCGGCGGATACAGACGCCAGTCTGTTGCGTCCGTGATATGGGATATGATCCACATCGGCGATAATAGAACGTTTTCTTTTTGAACAACCTGTCCCAGGGTTTTTATCAGCCGTTCACCCTGTTGCCGGTTTTTTCTGGCGTTTTGTTTCAGGGTGGAGAGGGTTTGTTCCACTTCTTTAACCACCGCCAGAACATCGGTGTTCCCCTGGGAGAAGGTCTTGATAATTTCGAGGTCATTGTCGATTTGCGCAAAAAAATGTTTGCGCCGCGTCAAGGAGTTCGCCAGGTGATGCTGCAGATAGGGATTTCTGAAATGGATAAAAATTTCACCGATAATGCGAAGCAGCAGCTTCGCGGACCGCCCGGATTTCCGCACCTCACGCAGATT
>JAFGXQ010000232.1 GCA_016936575.1 Deltaproteobacteria bacterium | reverse complement strand
TATCTAGTATTGCCAGACAAATGGAAAACCTGTGCATTGAAGGAAGGTTCAGCGATGCGCAAAACGAGTTGAAAAGATTTGAACATCTTTTTCAGCGGTTCAAGACGACGTACGAAACCTTCAGATAACCGTACGTTGCTTCGCGTTAAATCATTTCGCCAATTTAGAACCATACATTGACAGCGAGGGTTAACTTGAACATAAGAAAATTATGGAAGCCTTCAGCCAAACATACATTGTACTCTTCTCCATCATCACGCTCGGATTTATTCTCGGCAGAATTAAGGTGAAGGGGATTTCCCTCGATATTTCAGCAGTCATTTTTGTCGCGTTGATGTTCGGGCATTTCGGATTCAGAGTGCCCAAAGATATTCAGTTTATCGGTCTCACGATATTTGTGTTCACTGTCGGCATACAGGCCGGGCCAGGGTTTTTCCGGGCGTTCAAATCGACCGGAAAGCAGCTCAGCGTGATTGCCGTTCTGCTGGTGGCGACCGCCGGCGGGCTGACCGTTGGCGCCGCTTATCTATTTGACATCGATATGGAAATTGCAACAGGAGTATTCACCGGTGCAATGACGAGTACACCGGGGTTGGCCGTTGCCATCGATACAACCGGTTCTTCGCTTCCGTCTATCGGGTACGGTGTGGCATATCCTTTTGGTGTACTCGGTGTTATTCTATTCGCCAAGTTGCTGCCCGGAATACTGAAGTCTAAAATCCAGTCCGCAGAAGAGGAACTTTGCGTTCAGCAGGAACGAGAACATCCGCAAATCAGCCCCCGTCACTACATCGTAAAGAATGACCACGTAACCGGGAAGCCGATGGGAGAGTTGAATATTCCGGCAATGACCGGTGCAAACATTTCTCGGGTGAAACAGGGAGAATGTGCATTTACACCCACAGTTGCCACCCAATTGAAGATTGGGGATACAATTAAGGCGGTGGGAACAGATGATGCCCACGAGAAAGTGAAAGTGCTCATTGGTGATGAAACCGAAACAGAGATTCCTCTCAGTACAGAGTATCAGGTGTTGTCGGTATTAATCAGCAACAAGGAAATCATGGGGAAAACCATTGCCGACCTGCAGCTATTCGCTCGATTCGGCGCCACAATCACTCGAATTAAACGAAGTGGAATATATATCACCCCTTCAGACCATATCCCACTTCAATTGGGCGACAAGCTGATGATTGCGTGTGACAAAGGGCATATGCAACAGGTGGTTCGGCTGCTCGGAAACAACGACAAGCGGCTTTCTGATACTGATTTTCTGCCGATCGCATTGGGAATCATTATCGGTTTCTTTGTGGGGCAGATTCGATTTTCTGTCACTGATTCATTCTCTTTTCAACTGGGATTGACCGGAGGCGTTCTTTTCACCGCGATTGTGCTCGGAAAACTGGGCAAGACCGGTCCCGTGGTCTGGACGATGTCCGGCACCGCCAATAATCTGTTGCGAATCATCGGTCTGCTATTTTTCCTGTCGGCGGTGGGAACACAGGCGGGGGCGAATATTGTCGAAACATATGAACAGTATGGATTTAAATTATTTGCCGTCGGAGCCGCTATTACGATTATTCCGATGGTGGTGGCGGTGGGTATTGCGCAGACAATGTTTAAACTCAATCTGCTGACACTACTGGGTGCGTTGACCGGTGCGATGACCAGTTCTCCCGGACTGGCCGCGGTGGATGGCATGAGTGAATCGAATGAGCCCCATATCGCCTATGCCACGGTATATCCTGTGGCTATGGTATCGTTAATAATTTGTGTACAAGTGATGGGAATGCTGTAGCAGTGAAGCAATCCGGATATCGAGCATCGGTTCCTGTGTCGATAAAGGAAGAGTCAATTTCCAATTGATACATATACTGCGATAAACGTTTAAGTCATTTGCTGAAATGGTGTAAAGAATCTCACGATGACAGAAATCGCCCACCCGGAAAAAGATTTGTCGTGTCGGCTCGATGTGATCTACGAAGATGACTTGTTGTTCGCAGTAAATAAGCCCGCATGGTGGGTGGTTCATCGCGGATTGGCAACGGACCGGGTTACCCTGGTCGATGTATTGAAGGAACAATACAGCTCCGCGGAGATATTTCCGGTTCATCGGCTCGATAGACAAACCAGCGGCGTATTGCTGTTTGCCAGAAGCGCACAATCCGCACGCGAATTCCAGCGGCTGTTTGAAGAAGGGCAGGTACAAAAAAAGTATATCGCCTTAGTTCGCGGAACAGCGCCCGCAGAGGGGGTAATCGATTCTCCGGTGCCGAAAACAGAAGGTGGAGAAAGGGTTCCTGCGATCACTACCTTTTCCCGCATCGCCATCGGCGGCACACTGCCGCGGGAGACGTCGTTACTCGCCGCGTTTCCACGAACCGGACGGTTTCACCAAATCAGGCGTCATATGAAACATATCAATCACCCGATCATCGGTGATGCGAACTATGGGAAAGGGCAGTTGAATCGTTCGTTTCGGGAGGGGTATCAGCTGAATCGAATGGCATTGCATGCGGTTTCTCTGGCGTTCAGGCATCCGCAGAGCGGAAAGCAGACGGTGATTACAGCGGGTATTCCTTCCGACCTGGCCGCACCGTTGCAACAGATGGGGTATGATTTATCGGTATTGCAGCTGTGATGCGTAACCCGGTTTGATTGTCGGACACATGCGGGCACTGAGGAGTTATCGATTGTATCGTTTGAGGAGCGCCTTGTAGTCGGTGTCGTCGGCAGGAGAGATGGAAGATATGGTCAGCGATTTACAGAGTTCTTTTCCGTCGGGTTTTTCGCATAGGTTCGCAATCGATTTTTTCACCGCCGCTGCATGTTTTTTTCCGTCGTTCAGCACCACAACCGCCGGCGCGGGAACGGGTTCTGACGTGTAGATGATTTTTATTTCAGGTGCCATCGGCAGTTCGGCCATGTGGTTTTTCACATCGTCATCAATGATAGCGGCGTCTACGTTTCCCTGAGAGACATCCCGTAGCGCTCGGAGCGGTCGTTTATTGGGTTTCATAACTATTTTGTCGGAAGCAACCAGACGGTCGAGTAATACATTGACAACGTATTGTTTGTCGTACACCACGGTGCCCGAAATCGTTCCTGCCAAATCGGCGATGCTTCCAGCGAAGTCTTTTTTAACCACCACATAATATCGAGCTTCTCCTCGGCCGCTGGCGGTGACTTTGGCGATAACCTTCATCTTCATCGCTTTGGCATTTTGGGCATATACGGACGGGCCCACCAAAGCGATACCGGGTTTGATTTCGTTCAGTTTGGATTTTGCTTTGTCGCCGTCGGGAATAAACACCCCGGTCATGCTGTTTGCCTCGAATCCCAAATCTTTTTCGAGATAGCGTAGCATTTTGTCAACGTACGGCTGTGCCTGTTCCGATGTTCCGGGGAATCCCGGCAATAGCAGCAGCAGGTTGGTGCGCGCGGCGGCAACAGGTAAAGAGACCAGCAGCGCGGCAACAACAATGATTCGACTCCATTTGGTCGTGCGCGTTGATGTTTGGATTCTCATCGGTTTTTCTTTCCTAGTTTCCTCTCATGAGAGAACGTTTGGTGAAGATACTATCGGGAATGGACTGATTGATTTTGCAGCTCAAAAATTTCATGCGCGTTTTTGAACCGGTTAAATGGTCAGTGTAAACGAACAGCGTGGGAACGGTTATCGCCGCGTTCCCGTTTTTGTCTTTATACGTCTCCCATTCGGAACGCACTTGGGTTTTTACTTTTTTACCGTCCTTGTTATAGGATTCGATTTTTTCCACACCGCCATACTGCTTCGAAACAGTTACAGTCATGGATGAATATGCGGTTTCCGTTTCAGGCTCGGGAACCAGTTTCAATACCCAATGGGTTTCCGTCTCTTTTTGAATCGTGGCTTTCCAGCCTTTGGAAAGCGCCGCGGTCCCCAATTCTTCGCCCGAAACGTCGGTTCCCATGAACCCCTGGTTGTTCACGTGGGAGGCGACGCGTCGTACTTTTTTATAGCTCGGCATGTATACATAAGTTACGCTGTCTTTGGTGGTTACGATAGACGTTCCCGCTAGGTCGCCCGGTGCCGTGAACGTGATTTTTTTCATGAAAAGGCCTTTTAACCGGGCTTCAAATTTCATGGTTTTTACGGTTTTTCCCGAACGAATGACCGATACTTCGGCTTCGTAGGTGGTGTCTTCAACTTTCGTCAAATTTTCATCGACCAGCTCCAGAATTTCGCTGGCAGTCATTTTTTTGTTCTTTCCGGCCTGCACCGGTCCGACTGTAAATCCGATCGCCGCCAACATGAACATCGTGAAAACTACCGGTTTTTTATGCATTCTCGTCTCCTTCGATTTTGTCGAATGATTTTGTTCGTTCTATTTTTTCTCAGAATTATCGTTTGGCCCCTGTTCCTGCCCTTTTGGCGTCTCAATTATGTAGCTGTGACCATTTCATATCAAATTTTATTCAAATAATCATATCATTGAGCAACACCTTACCTCACATGGACTACGATCGTAGAGTCGAATTGCGCAAAAAAAACGGCATATGTTTCGTGTGATGATTGTTTCCTGCGAAAATGTAGCTATTATAACGTTTTCGAAGAAGATTCCTTGACACTTTTTCAGTGTTTTTTTAGCGTACTTCCGTGAACAACAAAAATCATACCGCGAGTCCCCAAAAACTCATCACACTGCGGAGTGCAGACAAAATGCCGCGAGGAATCATCTGTGATCGGGGGTTTAAAATACTCGGAACGCCGCTTGCGTTTAAAAATGCAAAAAACCCGGGACTTCTTTTTTATGCCGATTTGGACATGACGATTCCGAGAGGAACCAAGCGTGTGATTGGCACCGCATTGGTGATGAACGCGCTGAATGCGAAACACCGCAACATCGATGCCATCGCGGTTGGGTATGATCGAATGTTTAAGTTGGGGAATATGGAGTTGAAGCTGTTGCCGTCCGGGATGGGTCCCGGTACCGCGCTGCTTGAAATCAAGTTCAAGAACAAGTCTATTTTGTACACCGCCGGGTTGCGGTCGGCCAAATCGTTGAGTGGGGAACAGGTTCAGCCGGTTCACAGCGATATTCTGCTGGTCGATTATGCGGTGAGTGAACACAAATCTCCCGCGCCGAAAACTGCCAAGGCGGAACTTCTGAAATGGATTCATTCCCATCGAGCTGCGGAATCTGGTATCGCACCCGCGTTGATGTGCGGCAACAGAACCAGCGTGTTCGAGGCGCTGGCTGCCGTTGCTGATTTGGATGAACCGGTGATTGCCCATCGCAGTGTGTACAACCTGTTGAGAGATACGGGGGTTCCGTTTTTGGCGAAGCACGCTATCAGCCGTATGGAGCGTAAATGGCCGATCCGTGGAATCGTTTTGCTGATGCACTCCACGTTTGCCGGCGGGAGATACCGTACTGACCATCAGATTCCGCGGTGTTTTTGCGGCCCTCATTCCCTTGCTCCCCCAGATGCGATGCACATTCCGTTCGGCGAGCGCGAACATGTGCGTGGGCTGATAAAGTTCGCAAAGCAGTGCAATGTTCATACAGTAGCAATCAGTTCAATTGCGAATGAACACACCGCTGCAGCGTTTCGGAAGGCCGGATTTGACGTTTTCTATTCAAAAATTCCAGAGCAGCTCACGCTACCGCTGTAAAAATTCGAGTGCGGTTCACATTCAGGCATTGACAAAGTCAATGGCGCGTCTATAGATTCATCAGAACATAAAAACCATCAACTGACCCACACGTCGAAAGGTGTTTGAAATGATAGGGAATCTCAAAGAACTAGCCATCAGTAAAGGAATGCAGCTGCTCAATTCACCCATGGTTGCCAAGGCAATGGAAAGTGAGCAAGTCGGTGTTGTGATTGAAAAAGCGATGTCATTTCCCATTAAGGTTTCTGAAACCATTCGTACTCGTAAAGAGCAGGTGACTTCCTTTATGGAAGTCGCAACTCAATCTGATTTGGACGAAGTAAAGCGAACATTGGCACGAGTGGAGCAGGAACTGAAAAGTATAAAAACCACTTCTGACAAATAACCTTTCATCTATTAAGGTTTCAACGTTAGGTCTCAACTCTCATGACCGACGATCTCTTCGGCCACGCCGCAAAGAGCGACAATACACTCACCCCACTGCCAGACAGAATGCGACCGGTTTCTCTCGATGAAATCGCCGGACAAACGCATCTGCTCGGTAGCGGCCGATTTCTGGAGCGCGCTATTCGAAGCGATCGGGTACCGTCCCTGATTTTCTGGGGGCCGCCCGGGGTGGGAAAAACCACGTTGGCCAGGGTTCTGGCCAGTCATACCGGGGCAAATTTTGTGGCGTACTCTGCCGTGGGCGGTTCGATAAAAGAAGTTCGGGATATTATTCACAAGGCCAAAACGCAGCGGGCGCACTATCGCCGACGCACCATTTTGTTTATCGATGAGATTCACCGGTTCAACAAAGCGCAACAGGATGCGTTGCTGCCCAGTGTGGAGCAGGGGGTGGTCACGCTGATTGGGGCCACCACAGAAAACCCGTCTTTCTCAGTGATTGCGGCATTGTTGTCACGGTGCAAGGTACTGGAGTTGAAACCGCTGGCTCCTGACGATGTTGTGACAGTAATGCGGCGTGCATTGAATGACGAGACCAGAGGTTTCGGCAGCTATCAGGTAAACGTTGATGACGATGCGATGCAGTTTCTGGCACAGAGCGCACGGGGGGATGCCCGCTACGCGCTGACCGCACTTGAGATGAGTGTTCATCATGCGCTCGAAAAAGAGAGACCGGTGGTGGATATTGCCTGCGTGGAGGAGGCGGCGAATACGAAGGCATTGCTCTACGACAAGTCGGGCGAGGAACACTACAATGTGGTATCGGCCTTTATCAAGAGTATGCGTGGCTCCGACCCGGACGCCGCACTGTACTGGATGTTTCGAATGTTGGAGGCGGGGGATGATCCCTTGTTTGTGCTGCGTCGCATGATTATCTTCGCATCTGAAGATGTGGGCAACGCCGACCCCCGCGCGTTGCAGCTGGCCGTTGCCGCAGATCAGGCGTTTCAGAGAATCGGTATGCCTGAGGGCGCATATCCGATGGCTCAATTGTGTACGTACCTTGCGAGTGCGCCCAAATCCAACGCGCAGGTGAATGCGATTTACGGCCCGAAGGCCGATATAAAAAAACACGGACCGTTGCCGGTTCCTAAAAAATTGCGTAACGCCCCGACCAGTCTGATGAAGGAAATGGGATACGGGGAAGGGTATCGCTATCCTCCGAGCGAAGGCGGGTACGCCACGGGAGAGACCTATCTCCCCGAGCAATTAACGGGAACACGTTATTACGAACCCCAAAACGCCGGGCTGGAACAGCGCATTGCCGAGCATTTGGAGAATTTGCGTAAAAGTCGGTGAATGCGGTTTTACGGTCGTGCGTGCGCCGGCGGGTTGGACATCCAGTAGTCGAGTAGCAGTCGATTTATCACATCAATGGTTTCGTTGTCGGAGACAATGGTTTGGTGCGTTGCGTTTTCGAGTACTGTCACTGACAACGCTTCGGCCACCGCTTCGGGCCTGGCCAGACTTTTTTCGCACAGGGTATTGTCATTCCGCCCCGGCAAGTCGGCGTCTGTACCGCCCACACCGTAAATCAGATGAAAAGCAGTCTGTTCAGGAAGCTGTTTTTTGTACATATGCTTGATATACGGTGCATCATCGTAAAACATTTTCCAGCTTTCGGCCCCGTAAGAAAATTTTCCGTAGGGGTCGGCAAGAAAGGCGCTTCTTGCGCCGGTGCCGGTTTTTATCGAACCTCCCCATGGATTGGCGACACCGATAAGCAGTGGGATTTGCGGCAGTTCGTGGGCATGTGTCGCATTCACGATGGCCTCCCTTGCGACGAGTCCTCCCATGCTGAACGCCACCAGCAACACGGTATCCTGTTGATAGTAGTGGGCGATTCGCGCCAGGCTGATTCGAAACATTTCCGCCGCTTCCTGAATGTTCAGCCCCGTGGGATAGTAAGTGAACCACGGTTCAAAGCGATCCGTGTCTAGAGATGACGCGAGTGTCTGGAAGGCGGGGGGACCGGTCCAATGCCCGTGCACGAGGACGACCGGAATTTTTTTGGGGTCATGGGGCCCGGTTAAGAAAATCCAGAAACCAATCTCTTTGACGAATTTCTGGGGGGTGAGTACGCCGGAGACGCGCATCTTCAAATTGAAAATCGAATCATTCAGATTCGGGTACGTATGCCCGTCTTCGTCAAAGTACTGATTGACCTTGATTTGCATGCCCGGTCGTGAATTGGTTACCAGTCGGCATCCGGCGAGAAGACAGCTTCCCGCTAAAAGTATTGCGACGAATAAATGTATGCGGCGTTTCATTTTTTTACCTCGGCAGTTGTCACAGCGCTGGGAAGGAATTGCTTGGCCATTGGCAACAGATCCTGAGAAAAGACAAGTTCAGCCACATCGAAACCAACACCGGCCGCAGTCTCAATTGCAGTTCGTACTTGTTCGGGAGAGGGAGAAAGGGATTTAGCTAAAATCCACAGATATCGCCGTTTGGGGTCGCCGATGAGTACGACCTGCTCGTTTTGACTTATGTAAAATACATCATATCTTCCGGCAAACGGGCCGGCGAACTGAATGAGCAGTTGGCCGGGATGATCTTCAGGTTGCAGTAACCGAACATCAGCCGTTGTTCGCCGCATGGGGCCGTTTATCGATTTATACCAGCAGTAGTGGTTCACCAGGATTTTATCGCTGCGAACCGGAATGTATTCAAAGCTGACCGCCGCACAATTTATTTCGAACGGCAGTGGCAGACGGGCCACCTCGTGCCAGTTCCCTAAAAGGGTATCAATCTGAAAGTTTTGCACCGCCGGCAAATTCGACGAACGGCCCCCGCAACCACCGATGCCGATCACCGCCCACAAAACCATTGACGTACACAGTACGCGGCATTTTTTCATGTCTGCTTGTTTCATGAGAATTATTCGCTATCCTTCTGTTGTTGCGCTTTCGAACCTAAATATATGGCGATAATTGCGAGTAAGCCACCTGCCACCTGCAGAAATGAAAACGACTCTCGAAAAACGACAACTTCCCACACAAATGTAAGCACTGACTGGAGGAGCAACGTAATGCCGGCGACACTGGCTTTGACCAACGGCAGACAACGAGAAATAATGGCCCACCCTACAACGTGAGGGAAAAATCCGTTCGCGAGCAAGGCAAAAAACATTTTCGGGGACGATAACGCGAATGATTCTCCGCGACTGAGCATCGCCAACGCAAATAATCCGCACGCGCAAAGAGTCATGTACAGCAGGTTCATGTCTGCGGAAATTTTTTGTTCAAACGATTGGGCCTTGCGCATGACCAGAATAAACACCCCGTAGCAGGCGGCCGCAAACAGCGCCAGGCCGGCGCCGAAAATATTCGCTGATTTTTCGCCGCCGGTGTTCTGAACAATCAGGTACACGCCAAATAGTGCTAGCGGAATGGATATAATAAAAGTGAAACGCAGTTGCTCTTTTAAAAATAGCAGTGCGAAAAAAGCTACAAAAAAAACCTGAAAATTTCCGAGCAGAGTTGCGATTCCCGGCCCGACAAGAGAAATGGCATTGTGCCAGCTCCAAAGGTCGAAGAAAAACAGGGTGCCCGCAATAAGCGGAAGTATGACTGTCCATTTGCCCGCTGACCACCGGGCTTTGCGGCGCAGAACGATCGGAATCAAAAAAAGCAGTGCAAAGGCATTGCGATAGAATCCGACTTTCAGGGAGGGGGCTCCGGAGAGTTTCACTAAAATGGGTGAAAAACTGATGATGACCACCCCCAGCAGCAGAAACCAGAATGGCCTTTTTTCAATTGGGTTCGTTCGCATTTTACACTTCAGCGGTTAAAAGCCTTGTCACGCTCAGGTAACTTTGGCATGCTCCAAGCCCATATGGCACGGAAAACACGAAAAAACCAAAAGAAAAAATCAAACAGACAAAAACGAAAACCGGTCGTCTCGATTACAGCCGCGACCGCCGACAAACACGTATTGTATCAACAGTCGGTTCAGGATGCCGATGTGACCCAGGAATTTGTTGATGAAATCTGGGCATCTCACCGCGAAGATAAAGCGATGCGAATGCGTGAAGACTTCTGCGGCACAGCGCTGTTTTGTGCCAAGTGGGTTCAGAGCGAACCCGGACGAACCGCGGTGGGTATTGACCTCGATCGGGAAACGCTGGACTGGGGAATCGAGCACAACATCAATCCACTCAGCGCTGATGCAAAGAAAATTTCGTTATTGTGTCAGGACGTTCTTGATGCAGATGTCTCATCAAAGTTCGATGTGATTGTGGCGTTCAATTTTTCCTATTGGGTCTTCAAAGAACGGCAGACGCTGCTGCAATATTTCAAACGGGTTCGCGAAGCGCTCGATGAGAACAGCGTTTTCATTATGGATATGCACGGCGGTCCCGATGCCCAATTTGAGATGGAAGAACCCACCGATATGGGTGAGTTCGATTACGTTTGGGAGCAGGCTGAGTTTTGTCCCATTACGCACAACACGGTCTGCCATATTCATTTTCATTTTCGGGACGGCAGCAAGCTGAACAAAGCATTTACGTATGAGTGGCGTTTGTGGACAATGCCTGAGTTGCGAGATATTTTAATGGAAGCGGGCTTCAGCCGCATTGATACCTGGTTTGATGAAGACGACGGTACCGATGAATACGCCATTTGTGAAACCACCGCGAATATGGAGGCATGGGTGGCATATCTGGCTGCATGGAAATAGCGGTTGCGGTCCACGGGTGATTTCAAATGTGAAAACGCAATACCATATGGGGGAGATATGAACGCTGAGCCAAAGACAACGCCAAAGCACAAGCGCCCGCTGTTTGCACTGGCAACAACTTACGAACCGTGGCCGCTGGGGACCGATGCCATGTTTCGAATTCTCGCGTGGCCCGACTATGACAACCCGTCGCAACTGCAGAAAGTGCTGCAGGCATCCAGCCGGCTGTTTGATAATCCGGATGGCTGCCTGATTCTTCGATACGATAAATCATTGGACGGTTCGATTGAAAACGTTGTGCAGCGGGTGAACACGGCGTTGGCGCGTCGCGGAGACCAGGGCGAGCTGAATATACTGATTGTCGACGACGATATTCCGGAATCACAATGGTATCGGGTAGGGTTGACTGCATTTTGCGCGGTGGGATTTAAAGATGACAAAGACAGTGTGCGACATCGCTTCATTATTGCCCAACACGGCGAAAAATTGTTTGTTTAAACAAACCAATTCAATAAAGATGGTGGAAAAAGAAGGGACCGGTCCTTATGTTGAAAACAACCAAGGACCAGGGGGAAAAGACTTCTTTGAATGTTGCGGCATCAGCAACGCAGGAGGGAACGCGAGGCGTCAACCACAGTTTTGAATTGTCAGTAAGGAATAAAGCAATATGCGTGCCATAAACATAATCATGTGCAAAGAACTAAAAATACTATAAAATCTGGGAATTAGAGATGTTTTTTTACATTTTTATTAAAACCTATTTTTCATTTGTGCAATTTCATTCCTTCGAGATTGCACGACAGAACCTGAAGAAATCTTGTTCCACCGACGAATCTGGAGAAAAATGAACACCTCACAAACCATAAAAGAACAATATGAACACAAAATCGAGACGCTGAATGCAGAATTGAAAAAACTCGATGACCACAACCAGCGATTCGCGCAGTTTCGGTTGATTATTTTTCTGACAATCATCGGAGCAGCAGCCTTGGCGCTGCTTGGGGGGTATTTCAGTATTTGGTGGGGGCTGCTGCCGATTGGCGTATTTGTGTTTGCAGTGGCCAAACACGATCGGGTTCTTCGGCTACAGGAACGTGTTACGTGGTCGCGCGATTTCTATACCGACGCCTTGGCTCGCATCGAAAATCGGTGGCAGGGAAAGGGGATTATCCGAACAGATTTAGTCGATGACGATCATTTGTTTGCTCTGGATTTAGATATTTTCGGGAAAGGGTCGCTGTTCGATTTGATGTGTACCGCCAAAACCGCCAGCGGTGAAGCGCAATTGGCCGCATGGTTGAGTCAACCCTCGCGCAAAGAAGAGATTTTGGCGCGCCAGGACGCCGTCCGAGAGCTGACTGACAAGCTGCAGCTGCGTGAAGATATATATTTGTGTACCCGTCGTATGAGTTCTTTGCTGAACCCCGCCCGGTTGACTCCCTGGGCCACAGCGGAGGAACAGATTTCTCAGACAGAGCGCCGAACGCTTCGCGTCCTTTTTTATGCACTGGCAGGGGCGGCAGTTGCGGCGGCAGTGTCGTGCTTTTTCAGCGATTTCGGTCTCGCGTTCTTAGCGGGAGTGGCTATTGTACAGTGGATTGCCGGTCGCGTGTTGAAGAACAAGCTGGCTCCGATTTTACAGGGGGTGGAGGGCCCCAAACGGCAGTTAAAAGTGCTCAGCGACATTCTCGCACGGTTCGAGCAGCAAGAGGTGAACAGTCCGATGTTGCGGTCGCTGAAAGACCGACTGTACGTCAACAGACAACCGTCCTCTGCCGCGGTGGCCAGACTTGGAAAGCTGGTGGACTGGATGGAGCAGGCGAAAAATCAGGTGTTCGCACCGGTCGCATTTCTTCTGATGTGGAACGGCCACTTCGCGCTGGCGATTGAAAAATGGCGTCATCAGTTCGGAAAGCGGATTCCGGAATGGCTCGATGCCGCCGGGCAGTTGGAGGCGCTGTCGTCTGTTGCAGGGTATGCGTTCGAGCACCCGGAAGACCCTTATCCCTTAGTCGTGGACGATGCACCGTTGGTGGCGGGAGAGGATTTGGGGCACCCATTGATTTCTGCAGCTGAGTGCGTGCGCAATAGCGTTTCTCTCAATACCACGACGCAGGTATGGGTTGTGAGCGGGTCGAATATGTCCGGAAAAAGCACCTTCCTTCGCGTGATCGGCATCAATGCTGTACTGGCAATGTGCGGTGCGCCGATTTGTGGCAAGAAAATGACGTTGTCACCCGTGGCCATTGGTTCGACCATTCGCGTATTGGATTCGTTGCAAAAGGGAACCTCTCGCTTTTATGCTGAAATCAGTACCCTGAAGCAGATTGTCGAGCTGACGGACGGTGAGTTCCCACTGCTGTTTCTGCTCGATGAGATATTTCACGGAACCAACTCACACGATCGCAAAATCGGGGCGCAGGCGGTGGTCGAGGAACTGGTGAACCGAGGTGCACTGGGGTTGGTGACCACCCATGATTTGGCATTGACGAAAGCCGCAGAGGCGCTTGGAGAGACGGCGAAAAACGTGCATTTTGACGATCAGGTGATAGATGGACGGTTGCATTTTGATTATTCGCTCAAAGATGGCCCGGTGACGCGAAGCAATGCGTTGGAGTTGATGCGAAGCGTGGGGTTGAACGTTTGATATGCAAAACAACTGGTCGCCTCCTAAAAACGATCTATACTAACGATGTTCCATAGTGCCGGAACACTGGAAAACGCTTTCGGCGAAATGACGGAGTAAGCATGAATTCAAACAGAAATATCCTGGTGCTCGATGACGAAATGTCCATACGCGAGAGTTTGTCTGATTTTCTGGAGGACTTTGATTTTCATGTGAAATCCGCCGAAACCGCGGAAGTTGCGTTGGAAATTATCAAGAGTACACCCATTCATATCGCCATCGTGGATATGCGTCTTCCCGGTATAGACGGTAATTCCTTTATGGTTCTCGCCCATGAAATCAGACCCGAAACCAAATTCATCATTCATACCGGCTCGGTGAACTATCACATGTCGCAAGATGTGAAAAAGGTGGGGGTGAAAGAAGAATTTGTATTTCTGAAGCCCATCGGAAACCTGATGACCTTTGTGGATGCCATCAATAAATTATCCGCCAAGGAATAACGTCGCTTTCTTTTTTACCCATCAAATCGGGAGTAGTGTTTCACTTCGTGCAGCGCCGCGTTCAATTCCGCGCCGAATAGGAAAATCAGCCAGGTCAGGTAAATCCATACCAGGAACATGGGAAGAATTGCCATGGTGCCGTATACATACGACAACGTATCTCCCAGATACGTGGCATAGAGGGCGAATCCCCATTTCACCAGCTCAAGGGCGACACCTGCGACGATACTGGACGTTACCGCATGGCGCTTTTGGGTTTTTCGATGGGGAAGCAGCCAGTATCCGAAAAACAGTGACGTAATTGTGACGACCGCCGGCAATACGGTTTGGACGGTGTCGGGCACGAAAAAAAGCAATTTGCCGCTATAGTACAAGCTGATGCCGAATGCTGCAGGAACGGTAATAATTAGAAAGATGGAGAGCAGCGCACGAATGTACAGCTTTCGCCCGCGTTTGCAGCGAAAGATTTCATTGACGATTTGTTCAACGGTGAAAAACAGTGTCAGTGCGACCATCAGGAATGTGGTGCCGCCCAGGATGCCGAGCGCCCCGGGGCGAATTGATGCGACGGTGTCTCGAATGTACTGGGCCACTTTCGCCGCGGCATCGGGAACCAGGTAGGATTCAAAAAAATGGATGACTTCTTCAATATGAAAATCAAATTTGAAAAATGTCGTTGCCGCCAACCCCAGAAACATCAGCGGTACCAATGACAGAAACGTCTGATACGCCAAGGCCGCCGCCTGCCTGAGGCATTTGTCGTGCCAGAGTCGTTGTCCCACCAGGAAAAACAGCCGAACCGCGTAAATTAGAATGAATTCCCGTTTGGAATTGGCCAGGTCGGCTGGAAAAATGGTCGCCCGGGTAACATCAGTAATATATTTAAAGAATGGGTACCGCATGTTTTCTTGTACCGCAAGGCGCGCTTAAATAATACGCCAAAAATACCGGTTCGATTCATTTGTTTGACGCCGCAAAGGGAACCCAATAGTATTTGCTCAGAGGGAGCATAATGTGAGGAGAACATAGATGAGTAATTACTATTCAATGGGCCTGGCTGCACTTATGGCAGTTGTTTTTTCGGTTGTGGGCGTATCCTGCAAAGATTCAAAACAAACGCGTGAGAATGATTGTCGGGCGTCGAAAGGGTGCCCGGCCCGACACGTCTGTGCGCTCGGGGGATGTATCCCGCTGATACCGGATGAACCCGAGGTAATGTGGAAAAGCGAAATCGCCGCGCAGTCCGGTGATAGCGAGAAATCATGGTCTCCGCGTCCAGCCTTTGGAGATGCGTTGCTGGACGCTCCGCTGTGTAGCAACATAGAAAAAAATACCTTGGAGAAACAGAAGGGCGGTGTGATTTCGATTCAGCGGGGAATTGCAGTGTATGCGTTCAGCACGCAGGATGTGAAGGTGGTTCTGCAGAAAAAGGCATCCAGCTCGATGTGGCAGGACTACATTAAATTTCAGTTTCCGCGTACAACCCTTACCGGCACTCCCACCTACTGTATTTCAGAGAATCTCAACGGTATCAAGGTACTTCCGAACAAGGTGGAAACCGGGGTTGCGGCGGTGTTGAACGAAGCGGCACCGGCCAATGTGCCGTTCACGGTCGCCATGATGGAGCGACGCCCGCTGGGGGCACAGGCCGCATCTGAAATCAGCTATGACATTGTATTGCCACCGGTTCGAACCAAAGATCGCGAGGACACCAGCGTTTTGGTACTTCCGCTGGGAACGGACGTGCTTTCAATGGAAGGCCCGGCCGCTGCCAACCAGCGTCTGCTCCAGGGCTATGTGGCCTACTATTTCAATCATACTGAAACACGGTCGAAAATAACGATTCGCATGCGTTTGCCGACCACTCCCTCCCTCCCCCTGGATTTCTCTCAGCTGAAACCGTGAAGTATAAGACCTAAGAGACCATCCCTTTCAAGGTGGACAAATTGGTAGTCAGTGGACCCACTGTGTGAGCATGTAGTGCGAAAAATGGATTAGCGAAGTTTG
>JAFGXQ010000231.1 GCA_016936575.1 Deltaproteobacteria bacterium | reverse complement strand
GTCTGCGTCTGCGTCTGCGTCCGTATCCGTGTCGCTATCTGAGTCGGCATCACTATCTGTATCTACATCGGTATCGATATCGGTGTCGGTGTCCGAATCCGAATCTCCGTCTGAATCTGAATCGCTATCCCCGTCACTGTCCGCATCCCCGTCAGAGGTGTCAGAGGTATTGTCATCACCTCCTTCGGACTTCGAACACCCCACCGCAACTACACCAACCAATAACAGCAACCACAAAATTCTCATGCGTTCCTCATTTCTCGCCCCAAAAAGGGACGGACGTAAAAGTTAATTAGTTATGCGTAGTGACCGGCTCATTTTACCGCACATTCCGAAATGTGGAAACAGCAGATGGACAATTTCAAGCTTGAAGTGTGAGCACGCCGAAGCGCACAGCGTGAGGACGGGCACACGAACGCAATTGATTTACAGACCGTATGCGGGAGCTTCCTCAGGGGCGGTGGGTGCGGCGGGAGTCGCCGGAGCGGCAGGGGCGGCCGGAATGCCCGGTTGTGCGGGCGGGTTGTACGCGGGTTGTCCCGGTTGCGCAGCCGGGTTGTACATGGGCTGCTGCTGCCCCGGTTGATTGTATCCGGGTTGCTGGGGCTGGCCCGGCTGACCGTACATGGGCTGCTGCGCGCCGTATTGCCCGTTCATATTCGCTGCGGGCGCGGCGCCGGCGTCTTCTACGATAACCGCCTGCTGACACATGGCCGGTGCAGAGGACGGCGCAGGGCAATAATAAATGTCGGCGGCGACAACCAGACTAAACACAGATTTATTCTTCACGTACCACACATCGCCGTTCACGGTTTCTGTGGTGGGAGCGGCAGTGGTGACATATGTGCACCCTATGATCGAAAACATGGCGACAAGAATCAATACAGAATACTTCATTGCTGCCCTCCTTCCAGCGGACGCTCCGCCACTGCGGTACAGATGGGCGTGCCCGAAGATGCATCGCAATGATACATCTTCGTACCGAACATATTTCCTTTCACCACATACGCCTTCTGACCTGTAGCGACCGACGCATTCCGCGCAACGCATCCGCCCAGAAACATCAGGCTAACAAACAATAACAATATTGATAACCACCTCATTTTAGTCTCCTTGTATTATTTCGATAATAGTTAAAGCCAGAGCATTTTGCCACAGCCTTTGGGTTTTCGCAAAGAAATTCATCCATTCAGTCGGCCTCTGCGAACAGAAATTTAGATCGATTCCGACGCGGGGCCGTCACAATGTTCAAATCAGCGCGCAGAGAGAAAAATTCGTGTTACAGTGTGTGAAACCCCAAAGAAGTCTAGAGTGAGGTCTGAAATGAAATATGCACTAATCCTTTCTATTCCGGCAATATTCCTGGCACTGGCCTGCGGCCCCAGTGTGGCGGTGAAAATTATCGGCGCCGAAGATTCGAACGAATCCGGCGGCGGCGACGGCAGCCATGACGATGTGGTAGTGGACTATGGCGGTTCCTCCTACGACGCACCGGCCCATACCTTCACCCCCCGCCCCATTCCAAATAAACCCCGCTCCGCGGTGATGGCAGCCGATCTCAACGCCATGCCGCCGCTGCGGTTACGATTGGGCGAATGCTACGGCATTTATGATGAAGAAGAAGCGGCCATCGCAACCGGCCCGTCGGGAATCGGCACGGCTGCCGGGTCATCCGGCGTACGCCGCAGTTCAGGCGCCAGCAAGGGTAAAGCGTCTTCCCGCGGCGAAAACAAGACTGCAAGCAGCAAGCCGAGACGACAAAAACAAACCTCCGCGCTCGATTCACTCCTATCGACCGGTGGCGGAAGCTCAAAAAAAGAAGCGCGAAAACCCGCCACCACCGCACCGCCCACCGCCACCTTTGACGGCGCCGACATGGACATGGCATCGGAAGCACCGATGGAAATGGCGGAATCCGCCCCCATGGAAGATTACGACGATGCCGTTCCCGGCGACAGAATCGCGACCGATGAAGCGCCTTTAGATGAATACGAAGATTGGGGCGCGGCCATTTATCTTTCAAACGACGATTCCATGAGCCTTTCTTCGGCGCAGCGGGTGATGTATGCCATCGACAACTTTCTGCCGCTTCCGGCGGAGCACATTCGCCCCCACGAGCTGCTCAATTACTTCACGTTTGACACCGCACAGGTTGAAGACGGACACGACTTTTCGGTATACGCCGACATCGCTGAAGACCCGCGCGAAGAAGCCGTGTACAACCTGGGGCTCTCCATTTCAGGACGCCCGGTAACAAAGGAAACCCGGCGCAACGTGGCGCTCACCTGGGTGATTGACCGCTCGGGCTCCATGCGCTCGGAAGGTCGGACGGAATACCTCAAACGAGGACTGCAGCGCAGCGTATCGCAGCTGAAGCGCGGCGACATGGTTCACATGGTGCTCTTTGACCACAATGTATGCACGCCGGTCGAAAACTTTGTGGTGGGCCGCGACTCCATCAGCGATTTGAATCGAGCGATTGATGCACTTCAACCGCAGGGCAGTACCGACATTCACGCGGGCTTGCAAACGGCGTATCGTATCGCGGATCAATCCTACCAGGGACATCACTCCAACCGTGTGGTGCTGGTAACGGATGCCCTCGCGAACACCGGCGTGACCGATGAAGAAATGATTGCAATGATCTCCCGCTACTATGATACGCGTCGCATTCGGCTCTCGGGTGTGGGTGTCGGTCGGGAGTTCAATGATGCGCTGCTCGATCGATTGACCGAACGCGGCAAGGGCGCATACGTATTTTTGGGCTCAGAGGCCGAAGTGGACGCGGTGTTCGGCGAGCGCTTCATATCTCTCATCGAAACGGTGGCGCTGGATGTTCACTTTCGACTGCATCTGCCGGAGTCTCTGCGCATGAACGTATTTTACGGGGAGGAAAGTTCCGTGCACAAAGAAGATGTGCAGGCTATCCATTACTTTGCCAACACCTCACAGCTGTTTCTGTCCGATGTTGTGGCCCGCGGCGGCTCGGTACGCCCCATGGACGACATCATGCTCACCATTGAATACGAAGATCCGGAAAGCGGAGATGAGATGGTCGAAGAATACGCCTTTAACCTACGCGACGTCATCGATGCCGACAACTACAACGTGAAAAAGGCACGACTGATTATCACATGGATTGACATGCTCGCGGTGATGGCCGCCCGAAATCAGCCCAGCCAGTCGTACTATAGAGCCGGCGGCTGGATCGACGAAGAAGCGTTCGCCCTATGCGAAGACGGACGACAACAGCTCAACACCCTTGCCGAACCGCTCGAAGGCGATCCGGAAACCACCCGTGTCCTTCAGCTATGGGAAAAATATTGTGCCCGCTATGAGCGCCCGCGCGAACCGGTTCGCAGAGACACCCTGCGCCGCCGCACTCCCTCCTGGCCCGGCGCCATTCCCGAAGACGACCGATAAACCGAAAAAATCACCCTGCCAGGGCGTCGAGGATGGATTGTTCAGCAACGGCACCGCATCGAACAATTTTGGGAATTTCGCGGGTGACGTCTACCAGCGTGGACGAACTCTCGGTCGTGATGTCGCCGTCTTCAATCAACAGCGAAATAGCACGACCGAAATTTTTCTTCACCTGGGCTAAAGAACCGTCGCCCGCTTTTTTCGAAATATTCGCGCTTGACACCAACAGTGGTTTTCCGAATGCGCCAACAACGGTTTTGGCGGTTTGTGAATTGGGTACGCGGACGCCGAGCCACCCTTTTGCCTTTGTCAGCGCCTTTCGAATTTTCGGATGCAAGCCGTCACCTGCCGAAAACAGTAAAGTCACCGGCCCCGGCCAGAATTCTGTCATTAATTTAGATGCCTCTTCCGACACAGACTCCGCAATATTCTCCACATGACTCTGGTCGGGAATCATCACCAGTGCCGGCGCGCTCTTCACGCGGCGCTTCGCCTGAATCATTGCCATCACTGCCTTGGAAGATTCCAAATCCGCCATCAGTTTGTACCCCGAGGGTGTCGGAATGCAAATGATGCCGTCGTTGGTCAGTATTTCGGTAATGTCATTCAGGACTTCGGGATTGGATTGAAACTCAGAAAAAGAAACCGTTCGCATCGAGCCTCCTTTGTTCAATGTCGCAATGATATGAGCTAAACCGCCGTGACATTCGCTTTATTCCCCGGTTGAATCATTTTTTGCGAATTCATCTGCTCAATTGCGGCTGCCCTCCCCTTACTACATATTATATCGTTTTCGCTTCTTCGCGAGCATGCGGTTGTCGGCTTCTTTGAGAATGTCATCGAGAGACTTGGTTCCCGAAGGCTCAAAATAACCCGACCCCACCGACATCGACAACGTGAACGGCCGCCCGCTGAAGGAATTGAAATCATCGAGTTTTTCTCGAAGCCGGAGCAAAATTTTGCTCTCCGGTTCAAGTGTGTCCCCCACGTGCAGAATCACCGTAAATTCGTCACCGCCGATTCTCGCGATAATATCTTTGTTTCTAAATGTATCGGTCAACACACTCGCCGCGCCTGATATCGCCGCATCCCCTTCGTCGTGCCCGTACACGTCATTGATTCGCTTCAAGCCATCCAGATCGGCATAAAAAACCAGGAGCTTGCCGCCTGCACGCCGCGCTGAATCGATCATCTTCTTGCTCAATTCCACAAATCCGCGCCGATTGTACAATCCGGTTAACTCATCAACCATGGACTGAATTTTCAAATCGTGCATCATCATTGAGCTTTTCAATGATGAACCGATATGCAGACGCAGTTCCTCGTACATAAAGAACGGCTGCTCATCGATGTAATCAAACACAACAAAACCGAACTGCTCGTTCTTGAAAAAAAGCGGCATAAAAATGTAGGCGCCCGGTTCGTCGGACTGCAATTTATCGGGAATCAAATCTTTCGTCGGAAAAACGAGCTTATCGCTTTCATCGCCTTTCGCTCCGGTCTGTTTATTGAACCCGACAATCAGTTTGGAATGCTCGGGAAACTTCCATTTTTCTTTGGTAATGCGAAACGGCGTTTCGTACAGCGCGAATACAAAGAGATGGATATTGATTTCGGGAAAATCTTCCAGAATCGTAAACTTCAATCGATTCGGATCGAATGTCGTAATAATTTTCTGAGAGGTCTCACGAATTTTCAGGCCGAACGCAGCTTCCTCCATATTGCGCGTTTGCGCGGCTCGCAATTTATATTCCCGGAGCAACACCTGGGCCTGCTGCAACAGATTGTTCCCGTTGGCCAGCCGATTCATATCCATATTGAACGTGCTCAGATAGCTCGACAATTCAAGCAACAGAATCTGCAGGGAATCAACGTTGCCGCTGCGCCCCTCCACCTTGAACAGATACGTATCCAACGAATTTAAAAACGAATGCCGCTCATCGAGCTTTTTAATGTTTTCATCGAATGTCTCGAAGATTTTCTGAATGTTTTCGACAAGCGGATTTTTTCGGTCGTCCGCGTCAAGCGCCTCACCGAGAATATTTCCGACCTTCTGCAACATTCGCTCCATGACCGTTTCTTCAGAAACCGGTAACGAGTAAGGCTCGGACGGCGGTGTTGATTTCCGAATCGTGCTGGGGAAACACCCACAGGAACGACGATACACGGGATGCGCCGGCATGATGCGAAGCATCTGCGGGTACTTGCGTTCGATTTGCAACAGAACCGTCTCCAGCGCGCTGGTGCCCATCTGGAATAAGGGCTGACGAACGGTTGTGAGGGAGGGAAGAACGAACGCCGCATCGGTGATGTCGTCAAAACCGGCAACCGCCACGTCGATGGGAATGTGCTTGTGCCGTTTCTTCAACTCTGAGATGACGCCCAGAGCGGCTTCGTCATTCACACAAATCACTGCATCGAAATGTATCGCCGACGCGAACAAATATCGTACGGCAGACACACCGGATTTGGCGGTGAAGGTACCCTCGCATACCAATCGCGGATCGTAGGCGATTCCATTTTTTATCAACCCCTGCTTGTACGCTTCGAACCGCTCTTCGGCTTCTGTGTGCCCCGCAGGACCTTTTACGAACACGATACGTTTGTAATTATGGTAGTTGACGAAATGGTCCACCATATCAATAACCCCGGTAGTATTATCGGGCATGATACTGGGAACATTGGGAATGTCATACGACACGCTGACCACCGGGAGGTGCAGAAACGATTTATAAAAATCCTCCAGCCGTTGGGCGTCCAGAAATTCCGCAATTGTGCCGGTGAACATAATCAATCCGTCGATATTGGAACGCTGAACAAAATCCTTGACGATTTGGATATGAAGATCAAGGCTGTCTACCCGATCTTGAGAGGTGGCGACAAATGTAATTATTTCGACATCTTTCGCCTTAGCGACACGAAAAATCCCCTTCCACATCAGCGATTGACAGGCCTCGTGCAGAGACGATACGACAACGCCGATTTTCGTTTTTGATATTTCCATACGCGCTAAATCATTATATCTTTTATACAATCCCGTGCAAACCGAAAACCGCTCCATTTCCGCGCCCAACCCACTTTATCCTCACGAAACCAAAACAAATCCTCGCGGTTGAACACCTGCCCAACCGTTTTGGCACCATGCAACATACCGAAATCACGAACAATAATGTTCAATTACGGCTTTCACCCCCAACGCGATGAGCACCACTCCCGCGAAAGGCTCCAGCTTATGCCCTACTTTGGCGGCAATTTTGCCGGCCACTTTCATTCCCACAAGCGTAGCCAACGCAGCGACCACGCCGATAACGGAAACCACCCAGAATATGGACACGTCCTGTAGACCGAGCGTAAACCCTACGGCCAGCGCGTCAATGCTCACCGCAACCGATAACATCACCATCGTCAGACCTCGCGTCGGATCTTTGGCATAGAATTCGTTTTCGTCTTTTCGGCGGCTCTCATAAATCATTTTCCCGCCCACCAGCGACAACATCACAAATGCCACCCAATGCGTCACACTCGCAATGATATGACTCATCCAAGCCCCCAATACCGCCCCCAACAATGGGAGAAGCGCCTGAAACAGTCCAAAATGAAACGACAGCCGAAAAATCTGTCGTGGCTGCCGATGCGATATTCCGACCGCCACCCCGACGGTGAACGCATCCACCGCCAACGCCAACGCCACTAAAATTACTTCAGTAAATACCATCTTCCCTGAGGGGTCAGACCCCGCCTATTGACCTTTTCGTTCTTCCAGCTGCGCTTTCCACAGCCATAACCGGTTGTCTTTGTATTGACTATCACCATGCCGCCATTTGGAAAGAACTTTGCTTACCGCTGATGGTGTCATTCCAAGCTCGCGCGCGACATCCGTCGTTGAACGCCCGATACCATATACCAGCCACCAGACCAAAACGGCCCTCGGTCCATTTCCGTATCGCCCCCGCATCGGAGAAACAAGAACGTCAATACTGGTTCCTGTGACCAGCGCAACATCCTGAATGGCCTGGGCAACGGAGAGCGCAGGCTCCCTCACTGGCTGCGCCGATACCTGGACACGTTTCGTCCGCTCACTGAAGAGCACCCTATCAAAATTTTCCGGCTGTACAGTGCGCCCCCACTTGACTTCCTGCAGATACTGACTGTACCCGACTGTGCCGCCAAAACCACCTAACAAATCCGAGGTTGTCAACCAGCCCGGCACGGTGCACTGACCTGAATACGCGAGGTGGCTGCTCCATTTATATTTCAACAAATCATTCACGAGTCGCGCTCGCACCGGGTTCATATGCAGATACACCGGGAGATAATGCCAATGGGTCTCATCCAGCACCAACTTATTCGCAAACCTCCCGCGAAATACCGAACCGTCCAAATGAAGCGTACTGTTTACATACTGAGTGTATTCCTGCGATATTAATCGCATTGAGGCGGATAGATTCCCGCGCACACTCTCTACCAGCAAATGATAATGATTATCCATCAATACGTAGGCATGAACCCGAATCTGATATCTTTCCACAGATTCACCAAGCAACGATAAAAACCGGTTTCGGCAATCGTCGTTAAAAAAAACGGCTCCGTGCCGACCTCCGCGATTCATCACATGATGTTTTGCTCCGGGATAATCAATTCTGGGGCTGCGAGGCATAACGGAACGCTAGAATAAAATTTCGAAAAGGTCAATAGGCGGGGTCTGACCCCTATGTTTTCGCTTGCTCTGCAGGGGCGGCTTCGTTACATTGCCCAGATAACCTGAACAAAAGTGAGGTATTGTTCATGAAAGTTATTTTGGCGGGATACAACATCGATTCACAAGTTATCGAGGAAGCAGAAGCAGCAGGCATCTCAAAAGAAAAACTAACGCCTGAAGTGCTTTCCGCCGCATATGCACGAATCAGTCGAAACCCCGCGCCGGTGAATGAATTGCGCCAGGCCGCGCTGAATGAAGTGTCGAAAGCCCGCAAATCAAATCGCAAAATCATCTTCGGCATGGGGCATCATTCCGTGGCCGAGCACGCGGTGTTCAATTTCGATATTCTCGGGTTGTCCCGCCTGGCCATTGAAGAGCTTGAACACTTTCGACTCTGTTCCTTCACCGAAAAAAGTCAGCGGTACATTACGCTTGAAAATGACTACGTGATGCCGGTGGAGCTGGCAGACACACCATTCGCAGGGAAGTTGGAAAAACTCATCGAGAAACAAGCCGCCGTGTACGGCACCCTTCACGCCGAATTGTTCAAGCGGCTCGAAGAAAAGCATCCGGATTTGGTTGCCAAAAAATCCAGTCGAAACATGGTAGACGGCTGGGCCAAAGAAGACGCCCGCTACGCCACGTTGCTCTGCACCAGCGGTCAACTCGGATTCACCGCCAACGCGCGAAATCTGGAATTGATTGTAAAAAGGCTCAACGGTTCAAAATTGACCGAGCTTCGTAAACTGGCAAACCATTTTTATTCCCGGGGAACAGCTGTCGCACCGTCTATTCTACTGTTCACCACGCCCAGCCCGTATGACAACGAAACACCGGTGGAATTGCAGAATCTGGCGGCGGACGCGCTGCGCGATATTCCCGAAACCGCAACTGCCGGCGACGCTGTACTTGTGAATTTCACAACGAACGGCGACCGTGTGACGGCTGCGGCAATTTTATGTGCCGCGTCAGATAGAAGCTTTGACAGCTGCAAATCCGTGGCAGATTCAATGACTGAACCGCAACTGAAACAAGTATTTGAAACCGCGTTCTCGAAAATGGAGTTCTTCGATACCCCCCCCAGGGAATTCGAACACGTCCATTTCACATTCGACGTATCCATCTCGGCCGCCAGTTTCGGTCAACTGAAACGGCACCGAATGATGAGTCAATCGTCGCAGCGCTACAATCCTTCGCTGGGTATTACCGTTCCCCCTGCCGTACGCGAAGCGGGCATGGAAAAAATGTTTGTTGCCCATGCCGAGGATGCCGAAAAGCTGTACACCGAAATAAAATCACAGCTTCCAGATATTGCGCCCTACGCCCTGACCAACGCGCATCGCAAACGGGTTCTGGTTACCACCAATCTCAGGGATCTATACCATTTCTGCCGTTTGCGCGAAGACGCACACGCCCAATGGGACATTCGCATTCTTGCATCGCTCATGCGCAAAGAAGCAGAAAAAGTAATGCCGATGGCAAGTATGTTGCTTTGCGGCAAAGACTTTTTTGTGGAACGATTCGAGAAAGTCTTCAACAGAAAGCCAACCATTGACCCCGCAAACCCGCCGAAAATCGAGTAGAACGAACGCCTCGTCCTCCACCGGTCTTTCCTTTTTTTCTCGCGACGCGAAGGTCATTTTGTCGCTTCTGGAAAAAACCGCGCGCAAATTGGGGTTGACCATTCGCTACGAACCGATTTTCAATAACGGTGAGCCATGGCAGAGTGACGGTGGTGTTTGTCGCGTCCAAGAAGAAAAATTATTAATCATCAACTCTTCCGCACCCGCCGACCAGCGCTGTCACGTAATTTTGCATGCACTGCAAGCAATTGAACTGAACGACAAATTCATTCCCCCCATTGTCCGCCAAATGCTCACCAAACAAACCATTCATCCGATTGATTGATTAAACACCAGACACAGTGCCACGGTCTACCCTGCGTAGCCCCCGGCGAAGCAGGGCAACCGTCATAGATAAAAAGGGCAACCGTCATAGACAAAAACGAGATAGGTCGTGGTAGTTTGTCCTGCTTCGCTCGTGGGGCGAGCTTCGCAGGATAGACCGTGTCATTTCTTAACTCGCTCAGAATACTCGCCGGTGCGGGTGTCCACTTTAATCCATTCGTCTTCTTCTACGAACAACGGAATTTGTAGTACGTAGCCGGTGGACAGGGTGGCGGGACGCGTGGTCTTGGTCGCGGTGTCGCCTTTTACGCCGGGATCGGATTGGACAATCTGCAATTCAACAAAGTTGGGAAGCGTCAGTCCAATGGGATTGCCATTGAAAAACAACATATCCACGTTGATGTTTTCGTACATGAAATTCGCCGCATCATCAATCTGGTCAGGAGAAAGCGCCACTTGATCGTAGGTCTCGTTGTTCATGAAATGATAGCCGTCGCCGTCGTTGTACAGATACTGCATTTTGCGCTCTTCCAGATCGGCCTTTTCAACCTTGTCACCACTGCGCCAGGTTTTATTCCACTGCGCGCCGGTTACCATGTTGCGAATTTTACATTTATATAGAGCGGTGCCTTTACCGGGTTTAACAAACTGGTACTCGGTGATGACACAGGGATCTCCGTCCATCACAATTTTGGATCCTTTTTTCATTTGGCTCATATCTATTTGCATCGTTCTTACTCCTTTATGAACACCTATAGTCGCCGATACCCCACCAATACTTCGCTGGATAGCGGGCGCGAATGCATCCGAAATCGGCGCAAGCGTGCGGCTTTCTTACTATTGACAATGAATTTCGTCAATCGGAATACAGCCTCAAATCAAAAGTTTCGAGTTGACGCAACCGGTACTTGGACTTAGGTTCTCCCCATGAATGACCAAATCAAAACACATGAGCTGGCCGGACAGTTCAATACCTTGACTCCCGAAAAAGTGATACATTCTGTGGAGTCTGCGGGGCATACCCCCTCCGGCAGAGTCGCGATACTCAACAGCTACGAAAATAGGGTGTACAGAATTGAACTGGAAAACGGCGATTCTCTGGTGGGGAAATACTACCGCCCGGGTCGCTGGCGCACCGAGACCATTTTAGAGGAACACCGGTTTTTGCGGGAATTGGCCGACGAAGAAATTCCGGTCGCCGTTCCCCTTGCGCTTCAAAACGGCCAGACAATAGATGAAATTCAGGGAATTCGCTTTTCGCTGTTTCCCCGTGTGCTTGGACGCTCTCCGCAGGAATTGAACGAAGAATCGCTCCGCCGGGTGGGACACCTCATTGCGCGGATTCACAACGTGGGGGCGCGAAATGAAGCGGCACACAGAATTCAGCTTACGCCGGATACCTACGGCCGACAGAATCTTGAATATCTGCTTGAAAACAATCACATCCCTGTAGAGGCGGCCAAACACTACGAGCTGACTGTACTGGGACTTCTGGAACGAATCGAGCCGATGTTCCGGGAGGTTTCCCTCCAACGAATTCACGGAGACTGTCATTTCGGAAACCTGATTGAAACCCAAAAAGGAATCACCTTCCTTGACTTTGATGACATGGTGATGGGGCCGGTGGTTCAAGACATATGGATGCTGGTACCCAGCATTGATGCCCACGGTTTGGAACAGCGGAAAATTCTGCTTGAGGCATATCAGGAGTTCCGTGAATTTGACGCCACCCAGCTTCGACTTATCGAGCCTTTGCGCGCGCTGCGATTCATTCACTACTCCACGTGGATTGCACGCAGATTTGAAGACCCCGCCTTCCAGCGCACATTCAGCTATTTCGGCACGCTCCAATATTGGCAAGATGAAATCAACGACCTGCGCGAACAGATTGCCCGAATCGACAGCTACTATTGTTAGGATAGCGACTCCTTGTGAAATGAAATGTCATTGCGCCGGATGCAACGTTAGATGCCCCCAAAAAAATCAGCGTGAATCTCAAGTATCGATCCCGGTATCGCCACCGGCGGTATCCGTATCCGGAGAGGAGGTATCCGTATCTGAAGCGTCCAGACACCGACCTTCACTGCAGCCGGCGGCGCAATCGGTGTCACTGGAACTGTAGTTACACGTTCCGCCCTCGCAAGTACCGCTAGCACCGTAGGTGACAAGCATATTATCGGAACAATACGCTGCGGGGGGAGAATCACAGACAATCCCTTCACAGAGGTCCCCCACGCAGGCGCCCGCGCTGCAGCCGTCGTGGCATACCACTGTTTGGAACGCGTATTCGCAGCCCCCGTTCACACATACTCCAAGCGTATTCCAAACGATAAGACTGGTCTCCTCGCAGTACCTGGCCGGAGGCGTCTCGCAGGTAATTCCCACACAGGGCTCATCAATACACGCGCCGTCGGCACATCCGTTTCGACACTCGTTGAGTGTCTTTGTGTACACGCACGAAGCCTGGGAACCGGTGGCGGTGCAAAATCCCAAATCGCTCCATCGAGCCAGGTATCCATCTTCACATTGGGAATCCGGCGGTGTGGAGCAGGTCACCCCCTGACACGGATTGTCCTGACATACGCCATTTGCACAAGTACCGGTGAGACACTCTTCTTCTCTGGATTCGTACTGGCACTCTCCATCCACGCAATACCCATATGCATTGTGAATCTCCAGCAATCCCTCCGCTGTGCACTCATTGGGAGACGGATTCCAACAGGAAACACCTTCACAGGATTCGGTACTTGGTGAACCGGTTACATCAAAATTGCGATCGCATCCCCATACCGCCAACACCAGATAAAAAATACTCAAATTCACTCTTGTCATTTTAAAACCTCACCACCAGGATTCCCGGAGCCACCAATTCAAACTGACCCAATCCTAACCGCAACGCAGAATGAACGGACGTTGCTTTTTCCAATTTCTTTTTCTTCGCGACATGAACGACTATCAGCGAAATCGTCGCCGCCGCCGCCACGCCGGCCCCTACAAACATTCCAATCGTCAGGTTGTCATAGCGCATGGTCTGGGACTTTGCCTTCTGCAAATCCGGATCATCCTCATCGACCTGCGCTTTCAACGCATTGAAGTCATCATATTTGGAATTCGCGATAAGGGCGAACGCCATTCCGGCACCGGCCAAAGCGATAGTGAGTCCCGCGCCCAGGCCGATAAGAATCCGTCTTCCGGCACCACCTGATTCCCACGACGAAAACTCCGGCGAAGAAGCTTCCGCAGGCGGCGGCGAAGGGTCATCAGAGACCGGCGTTACATCAAGCACCATGTGTTCTCCGCTGCCCACCTGAACCTCTCGCTCGTAAACGACGGTTTCACCGTGCAATACCATTACCGAATGAGGCACCCCGGACGCGATTCGAACACTTCCCTTCAACGGCGCCGTGCCGCGGTCAACCCCGTCCACCCGTACGATGGAACCATCCGGTACCTCTCCCTGCAACTCGAAGCTTCCCAACAGTTCCCGCAGTCGCTTCATCTCCGCGATAATCATCTCAGCGCGAGTGGTTGGGATATCGTCTCCCCCAAGGGCCATATACTTCTCAAACGCCTCCATCGCAGGGCCATATCTTTTGGCCGATGCTTCCGCCTGTGCGATATTGTGCAGCAGTTTCCATGTGCTTCTCTCGGCGTAGGCTCTCCGAAAAGCATCCGCCGCTTCGATAAATTTATTTTCATCAAACAGACGTTTTCCCTCTTCAAAATGACGCTTGGCTTCCTCTGTGTTGCCGGTTTCAGTCCCCGCTGATGAGGGGGAATCTGCTGCGTCATCAAATTCAGTTTGACTCTCTGTTGCGTCTTCCTCTGTCCCCGACTCCCCTGAATCCTCGGTCCCCGCATACAACTGCAACGGAATCAACAAGCTGAAAAGAACTGGAGTAATCATTTTCATTGCGTTCCATGCCCACTTTTCTGTGTCTTGTTTCGATATAAATCTTGCCCATATTTAACCAACCGTCAACCCTATTAAAATCACCCGCCCAGACATTACCCCGGTTTCCCCGCGAGGAATCAAGGCACTCCCCATTTCGGCAAAACAAAATGTACAATCTGCACGAACAGATTGCCCGAATCGACCGCTACAACTGATAGAAAAACATTCTGAACGAAAACCGATGCGGTTCGGCTACGGCTTGGCAATATCGCCGATACTGTATGAATTATTCACCGCGCGCATCATCGCGTCTAGAATAGTGGGATACATCACGGTATTGTCGCTCCGCCGCATCAGCCCGAAAGCTTCCGCTCCTGAATTCTCAGAGTTGTTGTCCCAATACACCGGCACAATGCCTCTGTCATAAGCAGCTTTGGTCACATATTCCATATAGTAGCGGCGATAGGTCTCGTATCCGGACTGGTTCACCGCACCGTATTCGCCAATGATCACAGGAATACCGTTATTTACATAAGTATTCTTCAATTTGTCGAACTGCCCTGTAACAAAATCCTCCTGTCCCCAACTGTCCGTGCCCGGATATCCGGTACCCCACACATGCGTCGATGCTTCACCGGCAAAACTCCACGGGTCATAAAAATGCACCGCCAGCATCATCCTGCTCGACGCGCTATCGCTCGGAGCGGAGAACCCATCGAGTGTCAAATCAATATTGGTGTTGTACCCCGGAACAATCAGTACTCGCCCGGCGTTGTTTCCACCGGAGGCCCGAACCGTATCCACAAACGCCTGATTCAAATTATTGATGAATGCGTAATCCTCAGACGGCACCGAACCCGCCCCGGGATACCCGTCGTGAATTTCATTCATCGATTCAAAAAGAAGATGCTGATCATAATCCTGAAACTGTGCGGAAATCTGCTGCCACACTGCCGTGAATCGCGCCTCCACCGTTGAATAGGGCCCGTCCAGTGTAAGCCACTCCACACCGCTGTAGCCGTCCGCGCCATCGTGATGAACATTGATAATGGCATACATGCCGGCGTTCAACACGTACCCCACCACCTCTTCAACTCTCGCCATCCAGGATGAATCGATAGTGTAGGGAGCGGAACTGCTCATGTGAAGTGACCAGGTCACGGGAATCCGAACCACACCGAACCCGGCATTCGCCACCGCCGTAATCAAGCCCTGCGTCACAACCGGATTGCTCCAAGCGGTTTCCCCCTCCGGCGCATCCAGACTGTTGCCGAGATTCCAGCCGATTTTCATATCGGCCGCAATCTGAGCCGCGGTCATATCAGAATCAGAGTCACTGTCCGTGTCCGTATCTGCGTCCGTATCGCTGTCACTGTCTGTGTCAGCATCTGTATCGCTGTCAGTGTC